>JBGPUQ010000019.1:0-11461 GCA_041491185.1 Nitrospiria bacterium
AAATCCTGCGCCACAAACAACAGCACGATCGCTTCATCGGGGAAATCATATTGCCGTCGGAAGGCGTCCCGTTGTTGGCCCGTCTGATCCGGATGGAACTGTTCGGGATCGTACCCGTTGTAGAGCACGCTGATGCGATCCGGGGGGACACCGTAGACCCGGATGGCCTGCTCTTTATATTCGTTTGAATTGGCGATCAAGTGCGTGACGCGTCCGGACAGGAGCCGGCGCTCCAGCCAGCTGTTGACCAGAAACACGGGGCGGACCAGCATCACGGCCCAGCGCAGCACCGCCAACGGATAGCGACGACGCAGCCACTCCACCATCAATCCGCCGCTGAGCCGGTAGAGATGCTGGGGGGAGAACAACACCAGCCCCGACCCCAGAACGATATCGTAGGTCTGGCCGGCCATGGCGCGGTTGACTCCCCAGTGAAACGTCAGCGCCTGCAACCAGGCCGGCCTACGGACCACTGGCACGCGGCGAAAGGCAACCTGCGGCTCTTCCGGCTGATCCCCTCGCTGATCCCCTCGCTGATCCCATGTCTGGGCATAGACGGTCACGTCGTGCCCTCTGCGCACCAGTCCCCGCGCGAGCAGGCCGGCGTAGCGCTCGAGCCCGCCGCCCGCCCTGGTGAATTGCTTGACGACGATGGCGATCTTCATCGGTTTACAAGATCACGACGGCAGGGTGATCGCTTCGTCGATCAACATCACCGGAATGTCGTCTTTGATGGGGTATTTCAACCGACAGGCCCGACACACCAACCCATCCTGCTCCGGCGTGAGTTGAATATCCCCCTTGCATTTCGGACAGGCCAAAATGGCCAACAGATCTGCATTGATTGCCATCAGACTCCTCCATTTATCCGCTCGTGCTTTGCACTCGCTCTTTCACTGGGGGATGCTCCTCTCCCCCTGAGACCCCCATCGCCGTACCCATGTATCGACTTACCACCATCATCACCTCATCGATGCTGATTGCATTCAGACAGGCCAGTGCCTTCACGCAATGTTGCCGCGAGCAGGACGAACAATCGATCGCTTTCCGCACCACGGTGTGACCCGTTCCGTACGGTCCCACGGCGCGTGGATCGGTCGGACCGAAGAGCGCCACCACCGGCGTCCCGACCGCAGCGGCCAAATGCATGGGTCCGGAATCATTCGTGACCATCACCGTGGCTCGTCGAAGCACAGCCGCCAGTTGCGGCAGGGTCGTCCGTCCGACCAGATCGATGGACCGCTCCCGCATGGCCCGGCTCACTCCGGCCGCCTGGTCGCGTTGTGCCGGCGCGGCCACCATGACAATCCGCCACCCGTGCTCCGCCGCGAGCCGGTCGGCCAGCGTTGCATAGCGCTCCGCCGGCCACCGTTTGGTACTCCATCGCGCGGCCGGATGGATCACGCACACCGGTTCCTGACGATCGATCCGCTCCTCCCGCCAGAGTTGATCGGCCCACGCCTCCGCCTCCGGCCACGAGGGCAAGGGGAATGCTCTGGGTCGATCCGTCGACACACCCAACTGCCCGACCAGATGGAGATAGCGGTCGATGGCATGCATGGGCGCGTGGTCCGGACCGTCCGGCGGCATGATCCGGTGGGTGTAGCACCAGGGGCTCCCTTCCCGGCCGTTGGCAAATCCAACCCTCACCGGTGACCCGCTCAACAGGCTGAACACCCCGCTACGCAACAACCCTTGCAGATCGATGACCATCCCGTACCGGCGGCGACGGAGTTCCCGAACAGCGGTGCGCCAACTGTTCCACGAGTGGGGAAACGGCAAGACGTCGCGGAGCAGCGGATGGCCCTCCAACAACGGCATCCACTCCGGCTTCACGATCCAATCAATCGCCGTCTCCGGCCAGCTCCGATGCAGCGCGTCAAGTGCGGGCAGCGTGTGAACGATGTCCCCCAGCGAACTCGGCTTGACCAGCAACAGGGAATGCGGTGCCGTGGTCATGTCGCCTCGGCTTCCCCTGAATCGGGTCGCTCCCGGTGCCCACCACCGACGGGCAACTCACACCGTGCCTCCTGACCCGCGTGGCGGGCATCGATCATGCCAAGGATCCACCGCACGGCGCTCGGCAAGTCATCGGCAATATAATCGGGGCGTGGCTGATCACCGGGCCACGCCTCAAGCGTCCGCGTCCCATGACCGGTCCGCACCAGCACGCTCGCGGCTCCGACACGCCGGGCCAATTGCACATCGGCCAGCTTATCGCCGATGACATAGGAACGTGACGGATCGACGGAATAGGCGCCGACCGCCTGCTCGATCAGGCCGGCCTGCGGTTTGCGACAACGGCACTGCGCATCCGGATGGTGGGGACAGTAGTAAATGGCATCCAACGTCGCGCCAGATTCGTGCAGATCGACCGCCAGTCGACGGTGGATGGCCTCGAGCTGGTCGTGAGCAATCAAGCCGCGCGCCACACCCGATTGGTTGGTCACCACGATCACCCGAAGACCGGCCTCATTGAGCGACCGGACCGCCGCGCCGGCGCCGGGACACAGTTCCAGTTGATCGGGATCGCTCAAATACCCGACATCCCTGTTCAGCGTCCCATCGCGATCGAGAAACACGGCGACCGTCTGCGTCGATGGCGCAACCCCATCACGAGTCGTCGCAGACTGACCATGCCCCATGACCATCTCAACCGCGGCGTCAGAGACCTGCGCCACGCTGATCCGCTCCATGCAGCGATGATCAATCGGACATTCGCGCAGTTCACACGGAGAGCAGAGCACCCGCTGCCTGAGGATCGTGGCCCGGGCGGTGGTGGGACCGGTGCGGTCGGGATCGGTCGGCCCGAACAGCGCAACGGCCGGCGTGCCAACCGCCGTCGCCAGGTGGAGCAACCCGGAGTCGTTACTGACGGCGACATCGCACGCCGCCAGCAGCGCCATCGCCTCGCGCAGCGATGTCTCCCCGACCAGATCCATCAGGTGGGCCCGGTCGACGGCGGCAAATGCCGGGACCATCCGTCGCTCGGCCGCGCCACCCAACAGCACGATCGACGCCCCGTGACGGGAGATCAGTCGCGCAGCCAACTCCGCATATCGCTCAACCGGCCACCGCTTGGCCGACCCATACCCGGCGCCGGGACAGAGTGCAATGAGCGGCCGGTCTGATGACCAACCGGCGGCGCGCAGCCGTTCGGTGGCCTGTCGGCGCTCCGCCTCCGTCGGCCACAGTCGCTCCGTCGTTCTGGTCGCCGGAATCCCCATCTCGGCGAGTAAGGCCAGGTAATAATCGGCCTGGTGAAGGCTTCTGATCCGTGGCGGACAGGGGACGCCGTCCGTCAACAACCATCCCCGTCCGTCGGTCGCGTAGCCATAGCGACGGGAGATACCAGTCAAAAACATGAGCCACGCCCCTTCAAACGCATTGGTCAGCACCACGGCCAGATCATACGCCTGCCGGCGCAGATCGGCGGCGGTCCGCCACAATTGGATGAGTTGGGGGACCACGCCGTGCACCCTTGGATAGCTGGCCACTCGATCGACAGCGGGATGATGCAGAAAGAGGGCGCCCACCTCTCCCCGGGCCAAAATCGTCAGTTCGGCGGCCGGGAAGTAACGACGAAGCGCCGTGACGGCGGGCAGACTATGGACGGCATCGCCCACCCAATTGGGAATCCGGACCACCAGGCGTCGCACCTGCGTTGGTTCGATCATGAGAGTCCCCGTTCGGCGTGCAACACCGGTTGGGGCAGGCTCACCGGTTCGACCGCGGCCGGCTGTGTTTTCCAGCGCCGGTGCATCCAGAGCCATTGATCCGGATAGGCCCGCACCGCCCGTTCGATCACGGCCGTGCAGCGGGCGGTATTGGTCAGCAGATCCTGTTCGAGATCCTGGCTTCGCACCAGTTCAACGGGGCGTTCAAAAAAGATCCGGTGGCGGCCGTCCCGCTCGCGCACGATGAACGCCGGCACCACCGGAGCACCCGTCCGCCGGGCAATCAGCGCCAGGCCTTTCGAGGTGCACGCCGGACGACCGAAAAAATCGACAAAAATACCGTCATAGGGGGCCATATTCTGATCCAAGAGAATACCGACGTCATCACCCCGGCGCAGGGCCTGGATCACATCACGCGGCGCCGATGCGGCTTTTTTGCTGATCACCTCGCTGCCGTGACGACTTCTGATGCGGTTGATCAATCGATTCAACCATGGATTATCCAGTGGACGAGCGATCGGGAGCAACCGATATCCCAACAGCGTGTAGACCACCGCCAGCAACTCCCAATTACCCAGATGAGCCGTCAGAAACAGCACACCGCGACCTGGCTGACGCGCGCGATCCACATGATCCAACCCTTCGACGGTCACCCGACCGAGAATGGTCCGGCGATCCGCATAACCCAGCCGGGCAAACTCCGCCGCCGACCGGCCAAGATTGGCGTAACACTGCCGCGCCGTCTGTCGAATCTTGGGCTCCGACCAATTGGGGAACGCCATGCGCAGTTGCTGCTGCACGAGCTGCCGATGCCGTCGATCAAGACCGTAGGCCACGACTCCCGCGGCCCCCCCACACCACACCGCCGCGCGAAACGGCAGGAGATTGAACAATCCGTACAGCACCAATACCCCACCGTAGTGGATCATCGCCATGACCCTGCTGCGTTTCCGCCGTCGCCGCCCCATCAGATCCCGCCCGTCCGTTTCATCCCCGCCAGGAGCTCGGCCGTCGGTTCCGCATCGGACAGAGACGCCGTCACCGGCACCGATGGCGCCGCGAGCACACCACCCGGCCCGCCGCACTGTCGAATCAACCACTCGCGCCACGGCGCATCCGGCTCCACCTCGAGTAAAATCCGTACGGCCACAACGGGCAGCTCAGGCATCGGCCACACATCAAACTTGACGGCATCTTTCTCCGTCGTCACCACCAGCGCGGCGCCGAGCCGGCAGGCCTCTCGCGCCACGGCCTCCAACTCCTGCCGTTCATAGCGATGATGATCGTCAAATTCCCACACGCCGCAGATGGTCGCGCCCATCGATGCGACCAGATCCCGAAAGGGCTGCGGCTGTCCGATTCCAGAGCAGACCACCACGCGCTGTCCCGACACCATGTCCAATGGCCGTGATCGCTCCGATCCACGCTCGATGAGCACCGTCGGGCGAATGCGGCCGAAGAAGACGGGACCATCAAATCCCCCACGCCGCAGCGCGTGGATGCCACGCTCACGCCCGGCCACTCCCGACCGTATGTCCTCCGGGCCACTTCGCCGATCCGTCACGAGGGCGGCCGACGCATCACGCACCGCCGACCATCGTTCGCGCAACGGTCCGCACGGCAACACCCACCCCCCCGCGTCGAGTTGAGCCGCATCGATCACCAAGAGATTGACATCGCGGGCCAGAGCCAGGTGCTGGAAGCCGTCGTCCATCAGTATGAGATCAGGCAGCACGAGGCCAGGGGCGTATCCCCCACTGGCGGAAGCCAAGAGCAATCGGGCGGCCGCCGCGCGATCCTTGCCGACCACGATCGGCACGCCGGGCAGCCGTCTGGCCAGCAACACCGCCTCATCGCCGGCTTCTTCCACAGTGGCCGTCAGGCTTCGTCCATCCGAGACAAGAAGCGGCTCCCGGGTCCGGACACCGCGATATCCTCGCAGCACAATTCCAACCGCTCGGCCGGCAGACTGGAAGAGCTGTGCCAGCGCCATCACCGTCGGCGTTTTGCCGCTTCCCCCGACGGTGAGATTACCCACGCTGACCACCGGCACCGATAATCGGTGCGCGGTCAGCCATCCCCGTCGATACCCCGATCGGCGAATCGCCGTCACGGCGCCATAGCTCCAAGCCAACGGAGCCAGCAGGCTTTTCACCAGGGTCGCCGCCCATCGAGTGGAAAAGAGCCAGTCTCCGCACGCCGCCAACGCGCCCGTCCGACGATGAACCGTCGGGAAAACCGGCGACCCTCCGTCGGATGCGGCCGACGCCGCATGATCGATGACACCGGCGATCACGGTCATGGTTCGCGCCGTGGCGCCTTGCTGGGCGGCCACATAGTCACGCGCCGCCCGGCCCATCGTCTGCCGGCACGGGGCCTCATCCAACACCAACCGCAATCCCCCGATCAGTTCCGCCTCCGATGTCACCCTGATGGCCGCCCCGGCATCGGCCAACCCCTCGGCCACCGCCTCCCATTGACCCGTCCGTGGACCGATGAGAATCGGGCAGCCGGCCGCGGCCGGCTCGAGCAGATTATGACCGCCGATCGGTGCAAACGTGCCGCCCATCACGACCACGGTGGCCAGCGCGTAGCCGTCGGCCAGTTCCCCGATGGTATCAAGCACGACGACGTCACGCGGATCGCTCCACGCACGGGGAGACGTCTCCATGCGACTGCGCCGCAACGGCGTCAACCCAAGCTCACGAAGCATCGTGTCAACCGCATCGACCCGGTTCAGATGGCGCGGGGCCAGACAGAGCCGGAGTCTCGGCCGGTCGGCCACGAGCGCCAGGAACGCGCGCGCGACGAGACGTTCTTCGGGGTCGTGCGTGCTCCCGGCCATCACCAGCGGCTCGTCGCCGAGGCCAAACAACCGCTTGAGCGACTCGGCGTGCATTCGCTCGCTCATGGCGCCATCGGCTTTGAGATTCCCCGTCATCGTCACACGCGATGGGTCCGCCCCGAGCTGGATAAACCGCGTCCGGTCGATCTCTCCCTGCACCGCCAGCGCATCGATGGTCCGAACCACTCCGGCCATGAACCCGCCCACCCATCGATAGTGTCGAACCGACCGTTCCGAGACACGGCCGTTGATCAGGATCGCCGGCACGCCGGATCGTTCCAGATGCAGCAACACATTGGGCCAGAGCTCCGTCTCGCCGAAGAGGAACAACGAGGGGCTGATCGTTCGAATGGTCCGACGGACGGACCACCACAGATCAAACGGCAGATAAAAGACCAGATCAAGCTCAGGCAGCTTGTCGCGCATGGTCTCCTGCCCCAAATCGGTGACGGTCGACCCCACGAGCACGGCGTGCGGGTAACGTCGACGCAGCGCCTGCACCAGCGGGATCATCGCCATGACCTCGCCGACCGACACCGCGTGGACCCAGATACGCGGCGCGACCGACGCGTCCGCGTTTCTTACGGATCGACTGATCTCGGCGTGAAACCATGTCGGATCGAGTCCGCGCCAGCGTTGGTTGAAGCCGCGCCGATCCTTGCGCTGCCCGATCACCCGCCACACCAACCAGAGCCCCCAGAACGGACTGGTCACCAGCAGCAGGCTGTTATAGAGCCACAGGGCCATCTCGCTACGGCTCTTCCCGCTGGCCAAGCGGGGTCAGCTCTTCCGGCTCTTCATCACGGAACTGGCGTTCGTAGAGCCGCCGATAGACCCCATTCCGCTGGAGCAGCTGTGCGTGCGTTCCTTCCTCCACGACACGCCCGCCTGCCAGCACAATAATGCGGGCCGCCTGCTGCACCGTGGACAACCGGTGGGCGATCACGAGCGTGGTGCGCCCCTTGACCAATTCTTCCAATGCGCGCTGCACCATCGCTTCCGATTCGGAGTCGAGTGCGGAGGTCGCTTCATCCAGAATGAGCAGCGGTGGATCGATCAAAAACGCTCTGGCGATCGCCAGCCGTTGCCGCTCCCCGCCCGAGAGCGTCAACCCCCGCTCCCCGATCACCGTATCATAGCCTTTGGGCAGCGCCATGATGAAACCATGTGCATAGGCCGCTTTGGCGGCGGCGGTCACCGCCTCCAGGGAAAGATCGGTGCGGCCATACGCCACATTGTTTCTGACTGTATCATGAAACAAGACTGTGTCCTGCCCGACCATCCCGATCAGTCTGCGCAAGGACGTCAGCCTGATCTCCTGCAGATCGGTGCCGTCGATCAGGATTCGTCCGCCCGTCGGTTCATAAAATCTGGCGATCAGGTTGATCATCGTGCTTTTGCCGCTGCCGCTGCTCCCCACCAACGCCACCATCTCGCCGGCCGCGACCCGAACGGTCACCTCCTGCAAGGCCGGGGAATGATCCGGCGCATACTGAAAGGAGACCCGCTGAAATTCGATCCCCTGCGCGAGGCTCTTCAGGTCCACCCGGCCTCGGTCGAGTTGCACTTCGGTCGGCACATCCAGCACGGAGAAAATCCGGTCGGCCGACGCCGCCATGGGCTGCAGTTGCGACGTGACGGTCGAAAGACGCTTCACCGGAGCATACAGCAGCAGGCAGGCGGTCAGAAACGACATAAATTCGCCCGGTGTCATCGCGCCGGCCGCCACCTGCGAACCGCCGAACCACAACAACAAAGCGATCCCGATGGCCCCGGCCACCTCAACCACAGGCCCCATGAACTCCATCAGGCGGGTCAACCGCATCATCGCGTTGAAGACGCGCTCATTTTGTTGGACAAATTGATCGTGCGCGAACTCTTCCCTGGAAAAGGCCTTGATGACCCGAAGCCCAAGCAAGCTTTCCTGAAGCAGGGCGGTCAGTCCGGCCAAGTGTTCCTGGCTGGCACCGGCCAGTCGCTTCATCCGCTGAATGGTGCGAGCCAGCAGCAGATAGGCGACTGGCAACACCACCACCGCCAGCAGCGCAAGTCTCCAATTCAGATAAAACACATAACTCAATAACACCACCAGCGTCACGGAGTGCTCAATGCTGTCCTTCAATCCGACGGTCATCATCGATTGGATCACGTTCACATCGTTCATGACCCGGGACATGAGCCGCCCCGTCTGTTGGCGGGCATAGTAGCCGATCGGCAGCGCAAGGAGATGGCGGTATAACTGATTTCTCAGATCCGTCACGATCCGGTTGCCGATATAGCGCATCGTATAGGCCTCTCCAAAACTGGCCGTGGCTTTGACGAGCGCGATCGCCAGAACGGCCATCGTCACCAGCGCCAGGATGGAAAGGTTCTTGCCGATCAGGACATCATCCTGCACAAATTTCACGAGCCAGGCATAGGCCGCGGTCATCCCTGAGATCACCAGGGCAAAGGCACCAACCACCGCGAATCGCGGCCAGTAGACGGCGGCATACCCCAGCAACCGACGATACGACGGCATCAGGCCGCCTCGCTCGCCGGCGCGGCCCATTGGTCGACGCACCGCAAGATCACGGTGGCCGCCCGGACGGACCCACCCGGCTCCCCCACGCGATCACGCACGCCGGCGAGGCGCTTCCGGATCAACTCGAGTTGCCCCGGATCGGCCAACCACTGCGCCAGCAACCCGGCGATTGCGTCCGGCGTGGCCTGGTGTTGCAACAATTCCGGAACCACCGCTTCCCCGGCAATCAGGTTGGGCAACCCGGCGAACGGCACCCGTACGAGCCAGCGCGCCACGAGCCAGGTCAGCGGCGCCACTTTATAGATGATCACCATCGGTGTCCGCAGCAACGCCGCCTGCAGCGTAATCGTTCCGGACGCGACCATGACGGCATCGGCGGCGGCCAGAACCGCGCTCGACTCCCCGCGCCGTACGGTGACCGGGACTACCGTCCCGCCCAGTGCTCGCTCAATGTCCTCGCCGGGGATGCTCGGCGCCCGCCCCAGCACAAAGGTGATCTCCGGCCGATCACGATGCAACCGTTCGGCGGCGGCCAGCATGAGCGGCAGATGCCGCTGCACCTCGGCCCGGCGACTGCCGGGAAACAAGCCAACCACCGGTTGCACGGGTGACAACCCCCACCGCGCCCGGATGGTCGATCGCTCCGGCGCCGTGGTGATATCATCCAAGAGCGGATGGCCCACAAACTCACACGGCACACCGACCGACTGGTAGAGGACACGCTCAAAGGGCAGGATCACGATCATCTGATCGGCCAGACGGGCCAAGGTTCGAAGACGGCCGGAGCGCCAGGCCCAGATTTGCGGAGCGATATAGTAGACCACGCGCAATCCCAACCGTTTGGCGAGTCGGGCAATTTGAAAATGGAATTCCGGGTAATCGATCAGCACCACGACCTCGGGACGATGGCGGATCAACCACGCTTTCATCCGACGATACGCCCGCCAGATCGCCGCACCGTGAGCGACCACTTCCCAGAGCCCGACAACCCCCATCTCCGCATTATCGATGATGATCTCCACGCCGGCCTCCCTCATGGCGCATCCGCCCATACCGACCACGCGGCAATCCGGCCGCTGCCGGATCAACGCAGCGGCAAGCTTCGCCCCATGCAGATCCCCGGATGATTCTCCGGTGCTCATGAAGATCGTCGCCGCCATCAGCCGGCCACGCCCCCGTGATGGCCGGGCCCGTGCGGCAGTGTCGCGGTCAGTCGCTGCATCGAGCGCTCGATCGACTTCGTCACTTCCAACGCGACCCGCAAGGCTTCGCGCCCCTCCCGTCCGCTCACCACCGGGATCGACCGGTCCCGGACCGCCTGCACAAAGCTTTCCAATTCCGTTTTGAGCGGCTCGTCTTTTTTGACATGAATCGGCTCAAAGACGATCTTGGGCTGCCCGTCCTTGTCCAGCAGTCGACGGTAGACCACCGCCTCCTGCGTCTGATAATCGAGCGAAATGTACGCATCGGATTGAAAGATCCGGATCTTGCGCATTTTGTCCTTGGAGACCCGACTCGCCGTCACGTTGGCGGCGCAGCCGTTGGCGAATTCGATCCGCGCATTGGCGATATCGACCTGTGACGAGAGCACGGCGACGCCGACGGCCCGGATGTCCTCGACCGGCGACCGCACCAAGCTCAGCACCATGTCAATATCGTGGATCATCAGATCCAACACGACATCGATTTCCGTCCCTCGCTCCATAAAGGGCCCCAGCCGATGCGATTCGATGAAGCGCGGCGCCGTCAAAAATGGTTCCACCGCCCGCACCGCACCGTTGAAGCGCTCCAGGTGACCGATCTGCAACACGGCCCGTTGCCGCTCGGCTTCCTGGATCAACGCATCGGCTTGCTCGAGCGTCGTCGTCATCGGTTTTTCCAACAGCACATCGACCCCGGCCTCAAGACAGGTCAGCGCGATCTCATGGTGCAGCGGCGTGGGCACGACCACACTAACGGCCTTCACATCCTTGAGCAGACGACCCAGATCGGGGACAACGACGCAGCGGGTCTGACGAGCCACGGTTGAGGCCCGTTCCATCTCCGGATCAACGACACCGACCAGGCGCACTCCCGGCATCTGGCTGTAGAGCCGCGCATGGTGCTGGCCCAAATAGCCAACACCGATGACCCCGACGGACAGTTCACTCATGGGCTCATCCCGACCACCGCAATCCCCAGCTGATCCGCCTGACGTAACAGCTCCTCGCGTTCCAGCAACAACGTCCCGCCCGCCTCCACCGCGATCACACTCGCGCCCGCCTCGGCCATCGTCATGATCGTCTGGGGACCGATGGTCGGCAGATCGAACCGTCGATCCTGCCCCGGTTTGCTCACTTTGATGACCACGGCGCCGCCATGGGCCAATCGCCCCCCCCGACGAATCGTCTCATCGGTCCCTTCCGTCGCCTCCAC
>JBGPUQ010000020.1:0-11447 GCA_041491185.1 Nitrospiria bacterium
GCAGGTCGACAGGATGAGTCCCTCCTGAATATGGGGCATCGCCCGCAGCCGGGCCAACGCGTCACCCAACCGGCTTTTGGCCACCGCCAGCCGCTCACGCACTTCGACCGGCGCGGTGGTGTGGTTCAATCCCACGACGATGATGTTCACCTGACGACTCCTGTTGATTTGATCAGGGGGAGCTGCGCAGCTCCCCCTGGAACCCCCATCGCCGGATGTTCCGCTCGCGCGCCACACTCGCTCAACTCAAGGGGAGAGGCGTCTCTCCCCTTGAGAATCCCCATCGCCGTACGCATCATCTCCCTCATCTCAGGCAAACACATAGAGGAATGTCACCCCGACCACGATAAACCCGACGATGGCCAGCAAGGCCGCCCGTTTGGCGCGCCAGCCGAAATTCATCCGCCCGTGGAGAATCACAAGATAGAAGAGCCACGTCACCAGCGTGAGCGTCTGCTTGGGCGTCCAGCTCCAGAAGGACCCTTTGATGGAACTGGCCCAGATCGCGCCGGAGAGCATGCCGATCGTCAACAAGGGAAACCCCAGAAAAATCGTGCCCTGGTTCATCTCATCGAGGAAATCCAACGACGGGAGCTGCGCATAGAGGGTATTGAATCGCTTCGATTTGAGCAGTCGATCCTGGATCAGGTACATCAGCCCGACGAGAAAGGCGACGGCAAACGCCACGAATCCCAGCAGTGAGAAGACCGCATGAATGCCGAACCACGCGCTGTTGACCAGCTCAGGCATCGAGAGCCGGCTCTCCCCGCCTGATGTCCCACCGGGGAAGACGGCAGTCGGCAGGAGCAGAAGAAACGACAGCGGCAGGATAAATGACCCGAGCACATGCAGCCGATACCGAAGTTCAACCACCAAAAAGATCAACACGAGCGCCCAGGAAATGAACGCCAGCGCCTGTGTCATGTTGACCAGCGGGGGAGCGCCCAACACGACCGTCCGGCCGATCAGCGCCGCCGTATGCGCCAGAAAACCCGCCGCCGTCACCCAAACCGACAGATGGGACAACACGGTTCGTGTACTGATGAGATAGATGAGGAAAAAGAGCATCGCCAGGAAATAGCACGCAAGGACGCCCTTGAAGAGGAGGGATAAAATCAACGGAAGTGCTCCATTCTTTTGAGTTTTTTATTATATGAGCGCCGACGCAACACTGTCAAGCAAGACCTCCCCAGGGGCTCCCTCCCCCCCATCCCCCACACCGTCATCATCGTCCACCATTTTCCGGCCGGCCATTCCGGCCAAATCTCGCGTTCCCACCTCTGCCATCACAGAGCGTAGCCGATCTATAACATGAAGTAAAGTCAAACGATTTTTGGCCATCATCCCGGCGATCCCGGCCGACGGCTGCCCGCGGGGCTTCACGCTCCCTCCGGGTCGCCGTCGGTCACGTTGACAGGGTAGTGGGAGCCATGATAGAAGTCATCTATAGCCATTCGGCATTCCACAGCCAATGTGGTAGGGCTCCGCACATGCTCATCCAGATGAAAGTCCGCGGGCTGATGTTCGATCCGTACAATAACGCCTATATTGTCATTTTGCGGGATGAGCAGAATGAGCAAATCCTCCCCATTTGGGTCGGAAAACCCGAAGCAAACGCAATCAGTTTTGCTCTGGAGGGCATCGCGACACCCCGCCCCATGACCCACGACCTGATCAAGAACGTCCTGGACAGTCTTGACGCCAAGCTGATCAGTATCGTGCTGACCGATCTGCAGGAAAGCACCTATTTTGCCAAGATCCACCTGTCGTATAAAGATTCGGAATATGCCATCGACTCTCGGCCGAGCGATGCCATCGCCGTGGCACTCCGCACGGAGGCGCCGATCTTTGCCCAGGAAGAGGTGATCAAAAAACACAGCGCCGAGGAGCTGGACCGCTGGCTGGAAAACCTGAAACCGGAAGATTTTGGAAAATACGATGCCTAACTTGATGACCACCGCCCCGGCCGCCCATGCGGCGTCCGCCCGACAGGCCACATCGCACGCTCCGCTTCAGGTCTACCTGAACGAGAATGTCTTCATGGGGATGGTGCTCTCCTCGGTCGAGGTCTTTAAAAAGGAGTGCTTCGGCCTCCTGCTCGGCTACCGGTCGGGGGGCAAATATATCGTCGAACACGCGATCCCCTACCAGAGCGTTCGACGCGGCCACAATTGGGCCGAACTGCGCAGCGACAAATGGAAGATTCTGCAGGAAATCCTGCGCCACTTTCCAAAACTGGACATTCTGGGCGACTACCATTCCCACACGATGTACCGCGACGTGCGGGCGCGTGTCGCCCTCAGTGAAGATGACATTACCTATATGGAGCCGCAGGAGTTGCAGGTCGTGATCGCCATCAACCAGCATGAGCAGCGCCGGGCCAGAAGTTGGGCCGTCAACAGCGACCGCACCATTTCCGGCTGGATCGACCGCTACCACTTCCGAATCGCGGCCTACTATTATGCCAACGCACATATCTACGCCAACGGGTCCAACGGCGCCAACGGCAACGGTCACGCCCCGCGCAAACCGCTCACGCGGCCACGGTTGGCTGAAATTCTCTGTCCGTTCGCCATGGGATACACGCGATAGAGCCACGCCACCACGAGGGAACTCATGGAGAAACCACTGAAGGTTGACGCGGTCCTCACCACCCCGAACAACGAGGCGCATGTCGTCATTCTCAAAACCGACGAGACATCGTTTCTGCCCATCTGGGTCGGCGCCTCCGAAGGCAACGCGATCAAATTCGCGATGGAAGGCATCGTGCCGCCCCGGCCGCTGACCCATGATCTGCTGAAAAACATGCTCGGTCACCTGAACGCCGTGGTGGAACGGGTCGTCATCGCCTCCGTCAAGGGCAGCACCTATTATGCGGAGTTGTGGCTGCAGGTGGATGGGCGCCGGGTCAAAATCGACAGCCGTCCCAGCGACGCGATCGCCCTGGCGCTCCGCAGTCAGGTCCCGATCTTCACCACGGAAGAAGTCCTCCAGGTTCAACAAATCGAACAGCTCGACACGATCCTCGAACAGTTCCGGCCCAAGGATGTCGGCCACTACGACGCCTGATCGCTGCGCGTCCGGCTTGACAAACTTTTTCACCGTGTGGCATAGTGTGCCCTTCCGATGGGAGGGAACGGAGCGGCATGAGCACACGAATGGCAAATGCACAGAGCGTCACGCGGGCCTGGCACCTGATTGACGGCGAGGGGCAGGTCTTGGGCCGATTGGCCTCTCAAGTCGCCTCCATTCTTCGCGGCAAGCACAAACCGACCTTTACGCCGCACGTGGACACGGGCGATGCCGTCGTCCTGATCAACGCGGAGAAGGTCCGACTCACCGGAGACAAAATGGAACAAAAGATCTACTACCGGCACAGCGGGTATCGCGGCGGACTGAAAGCCGCCTCGGCCCGTCATGTGATGAGCCGGACACCGGCACGGATCGTCGTGGCGGCGGTCAAAGGCATGTTGCCGAAAACACCGCTCGGTCACGCCATGATCAAAAAACTCCACGTCTATGCCGGCCCCACCCATCGCAATCAGGCGCAGTCGCCGGTGGCCCGACCGCTCCGATGGAAGGCGAAAAGCTGATGGCGACGACGGTGTTGGCCGCAACGGGAAAACGGAAGTGCGCTGTGGCGCGGGTGCGACTGGTCCCGGGCGAGGCGAAAATTCTGATTAACGACCGGCCGCTGGAAAATTATTTCCCCCGGGAGATGTGGGTCAAACAGGTCCGCCAGCCACTGGAACTCAGCGAGAGCACCGGAAAGTTCACCGTTCACGTCAACGTCTACGGCGGCGGGCTCTCCGGACAGGCGAGCGCCATCCGTCACGGGATTGCGCGGGCGCTGCTCTCCGGCGACGAGGCGTTGCGGTCGAAGCTCCGCGAGCAGGGGTTGCTCACGCGCGACTCCCGCGTGAAAGAGCGGAAAAAGTACGGGCAGAAAGGGGCCCGACGGCGGTTCCAATATTCCAAACGGTAAATGTGTCGCTGGAACCATTCGGGGAAGGTCCCATCGACCTTCCCCTTTTTTTATGGCAATCCGGAGGGATTGAGTGGTGAAACAATCGTCTCATAGCGCGGCCTCGCGTCTCCCGTCATCGATCCGGGTCGGCGTCATCGGCGCCAGCGGGTATACCGGAGCGGAACTCCTTCGACTCTTGAGCCGTCACCCGCGCGCGACGGTGACCGTCGCCACGGCCGACCGCTCCGCGGGACGAATGGTCGGCGAACTCTATCCCCAGTTGCGTTCACTGCCGCCCCTTCGGCTCTCGTCGATGAACCTGGCCGAGGTCGCCAGACAGGCCGAGGTCCTTTTTGTCGCCCTGCCGCCGGGCGAGTCCTCCGTACTCGTCGGCTCCCTGCTGCATCGCGGCCGACGGGTGATCGATCTTGGCGCTGATTTCCGATTGCACGATCCGCGTCTCTATCCCCGATGGTACCATTGGCGCCACCGACGGCCCGGCTTGCTGAAGGACGCCGTGTACGGCATGCCGGAATTGTATCGGGATGAGATTGCCGCGGCCCGTCTGGTGGCCAATCCGGGCTGCTACCCCACCGCCGCGCTGCTGGGACTGGCGCCGCTTATGATGCGGAGGATTGCGCTGCCGAAGGCGCCGATCATCATCGATGCCAAATCGGGCCTTTCCGGAGCGGGGAAAAGCGCGAATCCCGCCTTCCAACTGCCGGAGGCGCAGGAGAGCCTGGAGGCTTATCAGATCGGCACGCACCGCCACACACCGGAAATTGAGCAGGAGCTGGCACAGCTCCTCGGGCGTCGTCCGGTCGTCACCTTTACACCGCACCTGGTGCCGATGAGCCGGGGGATTCTGGCCACGATCTATGTCCGACTCCGCCGGCCAATCACAACGCCGGCGCTCCAGCGACTGTACCGGGACGCGTATGCCGACGCTCCATTTGTTCACGTCTGTGACGCGGGCGCGGCCAATCCGAAACATGTGCGCGGCACCAATTACTGCGAAATCAGCGTGATCTCGGTGAGCCGCACGCGCCAGGCGGTTATCACCGCCGCCATCGATAATCTGGTCAAGGGGGCGGCGGGGCAGGCGGTTCAAAATTTCAATCTGATGATGGGATGGCCGGAAACACTAGGGCTGGAAACGCCCGGGTTGATCGCCTAGCATCGGGCACTTGATGAAGATTCGCACGCTTCGCGGTGGGCTGACGACGGTCACGGGCATCCGGGCGGCGGGCCTGTGGGCGGGCATTAAAAAAATCCGCCAGCCGGATCTCGCGCTCATCGTCAGTGATCGGCCCGCGGTCGCCGCCGGCCTCTTCACCCGCAACCGGTTTCAGGCCCCGCCCTTGATCCTGACCCGCCGTCATTTGCGCGGCGGCCGGCTGCGCGCGATCATCGTCAACAGCGGCAACGCCAACGCCTGCACCGGCGCGGCCGGGCTCGCCCATGCCGAAGCGACCGCCCGAGAGACCGCCCGCCTCCTGCGATGCCCCAAACAGCAAGTGGCGGTGGCCTCGACCGGCGTCATCGGCGTGCCCCTCCCCGTTGAAAAAATTCATCGCGCGCTGCCACGGTTGGTCCGTGGACTCACCGCACAGGGCGGCCGTCACGCCGCACGCGCCATCATGACGACGGATACCGTATTGAAGGAAGTGGCGCTGGAAGCGCGGATCGGCGGGCGGGCGATCCGGGTCGGCGGCATCGCCAAGGGATCCGGCATGGTACATCCCCACATGGCGACGATGCTGGCCTTTTTGGCGACCGACGCCGTCATTGCGCCACCGCTGCTCCGTTGCGCCCTGGCGCACGCCGCCGATGAGAGTTTTCACGCCATCACGATCGACGGCGACACCAGCACGAACGACCTGGTGCTGTGTCTCGCCACCGGCACCGCCGGCGGACCGGCGCTGCGGCCGGGCACGACGCCCTATCGCCAGTTTTGTCGGCTGCTGACCGAGGCCTGTCGCCGCCTGGCGCGCCAGATGATCGAGGATGCCGAGGGCGCGACGAAGGTCCTCCAGATCACCGTCCAGGACGCCTCCACATCGATGCAGGCGCGGCAGGTGGCGCAAGCCGTGGCCCGGTCATTGCTGGTGAAAACCGCCTTTTACGGACAGGACCCCAACTGGGGACGGATCATGGCCGCGATCGGCACCTCGGGCGTTGCGGTACGCGAAGCGCGCGTCTCCATCGCCTTCGGCCCCGTCACGGTCGTCCGCCGCGGTGTGAGCGCCGGCCCGGCCGCGGAGCGACGGGCGGCCGCGGTCCTGCGACGCCGTCAGATCCCGGTCGTCATCAGGCTGCATCAGGGTCGCGCCGACACCACCGTCTGGAGCTGCGACCTGACGGACAACTACGTCCGGATCAACGCGCACTACCGCTCCTGAGTCGATTCGGCGCCGGCATCCCCCGTTCCTTGAAAAACGCGTGATCGGTATGGTATCGTTCCCGAACGTCAGTCATCTCACATGCTTGTGAAAAGTCGGCGTGGGTGACCGATCCCCAATGCGCGCGCGGGACGGTTCGACGCCGGGCACGACGCAAGCAGTGGTCAACCCGTAAAGGAGTGTTGTACATGGCACAATTAGTCCTGCAGGACCTCTTGGAAGCCGGGGTCCACTTTGGCCACCAGGCCAAGCGGTGGAACCCCAAAATGAAACGCTACCTGTATGGTGAACGCAACAGCGTTCACATTATCGATCTGCAACAAACCATCAAGAGATTCGACGAGGCCTATCGGTTCACCGTGCGGACCGTCGCCGAGGGCGAGACCATTTTGATGGTCGGCACCAAGCGGCAGGCGCAGCAGGCCATCAAGGAAGAGGCCGAGCGCTGCGGCATGTTTTACGTCGTGGAACGCTGGCTGGGCGGCATGCTGACGAATTTTCAAACGATCCGCAAAAGCGTCGACCGGATGAATACGCTGGAGCGCGCGCAAACCGACGGCACGTATGACCGGCTGCCAAAACGAGAAGTCGGTCAATTGGAGAAGGAGCGGCTTCGATTGCATCGCTATCTGCGCGGCGTGCGGGACATGATGGGCCTGCCCGGCGCCATCTATGTCGTGGACACGCGCAAAGAATACATCGCCGTGGCCGAGGCAACGCGGCTCGGCATTCCCGTGATCAGCCTGATCGACAGCAACTGCGACCCGGATCCCATTACCCATCCGATTCCCGGCAACGACGACGCGATCCGCGCCATCCGGCTCATCACCGCCAAGCTCGCCGACGCCGTGATTGAGGGCAAACAACTGGCCGACCAGCGGCGCAGCCAGGCGATCAAACCCATGACGCCGTTGGACAACGTCCCGGCGGCGCCGTCACGGAGCGAGGTGCCGGTCGAAGCGGTGCCCGCTTCATAACCCGTGAGACGGATCCCATGACGACCATCAGCCCCCAGTTGGTGAAAACACTCCGGGAGCGCACGGGCGCGGGCATGCTCGATTGCCAAAAGGCGCTGCGCGAAACGCAGGGCGACCTGGAGAAGGCGATCCTCTACCTGCGTGAAAAGGGCATGAGCGCCGCGGCCAAAAAATCCGGTCGCACCGCGACTGATGGTCAAATCGGCGCCTATATCCACGCCGGTGGAAAACTCGGCGTGCTCGTCGAAGTAAATTGTGAGACGGATTTTGTCGCCCGCGGCACGGAGTTTCAGCTCCTGGTCAAATCTCTGGCCATGCACGTCGCGGCCGCCTCCCCATCCCCGGAGTATGTGCAACGGCAGGAGGTCTCCCCCGAGCGGATCGAGCAGGAGGCCGCCATCTTCCGGGCACAGGCCAAGGACAAACCCCCGCATATCATCGAGCAGGTCGTCAAGGGTCGGATCGAAAAACTCTACGCCGACCTGTGCCTCATGGAGCAACCGTACATCAAGGACACCACAATCACCGTGGGCGAACTCATCGCGCAGTCCATCGCCACATTCGGAGAGAACATTGTCGTCCGCCGCTTCACCCGCTACCAGCTCGGCGAACAAGCGTAACGCCGCCGGGCCGCACACCGAGAGGTCGTGATGCCGCATCTCTATCAGCGCGTCCTGCTCAAACTGAGCGGTGAAATTCTGGCCGGGCCGGCCGGACAGGGGCTTGATCCCCAGGTGTTCAGCGCCGTGGCCGGCGAAATCCGGGAAGTCGTCGATGAGGGGATCGAAATGGCGGTGGTCATCGGGGGCGGCAACATCTTCCGCGGAACCACGGCGGGGAGCATGGGGATGGAGCGGGCCACCGCCGATTACATGGGCATGCTGGCCACGGTCCTCAACGCGCTGGCGCTCCAGAATTTCCTCGAGCAGGGCGGCATCGTCACGCGGGTGCAGAGCGCCATCGAGATGCGGCAGCTGGCCGAGAGCTATATCCGGCGCCGCGCCATCCGCCACCTGGAGAAAAAGCGCGTCGTGATCTTCGCCGGCGGCACGGGCAATCCCTATTTTTCCACCGATACCGCCGCGGCGTTGCGGGCCATGGAGATCGGGGCGCAGGTGATCCTCAAAGGCACCAAAGTCGACGGCGTGTTCGATCAGGACCCGCTCAAACATCCGAAAGCCAAGAAATATACACAGCTGACCTATCACGACGTCATTGAGAAAAATCTCGCGGTGATGGACGCCACGGCGGTCACCCTGTGCCGGGATCACAACGTGCCCATCATCGTGTTCAACGTCAAGGAGAAAGGCAATATCCGCCGGGCGATTCACGGCGAACCGGTGGGCACCATTGTGGACGGCGGCCGATCATGACGGCGTCGGGGCACCCGGAGACCCGCCAGAAAATGGAGCAGGCGGTCGAGCACTTCGGCCAGCAGCTGGGGGCGATCCGGACCGGCCGCGCCTCGGTGGCCCTGCTGGACGGCATTCTGGTCGAGGCGTACGGCGGCACGCCCCAACCGCTCAAACAGATCGCTTCGCTGGCGACTCCGGAGAGCCGGTTGTTGACGATTCAGCCCTGGGACCCGTCCCTGATTCCGGCGATCGAAAAGGCGCTCTCGGGCTCCTCGCTCGGTCTGACGCCAAATAATGACGGAACGATCATCCGGCTGGCCCTTCCCCAGCTGACGGAGGAACGGCGCAAAGAACTGGTCAAGGTCATCAAAAAAATGGGCGAGGAGACCAAGGTCGTGATCCGCAACATCCGGCGCGACGCCAACGAGCTGCTCAAAACCCAGCAGAAGGACAAGAGCCTCTCCGATGATCTCGCGCGAAGCGCCCAGCAGGAGATCCAGAAATTGACCGATCACTATATCCTCAAAATCGATGACACGGTCAAGAAGAAGGAAAAAGACGTCCTCGAGTTTTAGCCGACTCGGGCCGTCGCGTCCGCTGCCGGGCCCAGGCGGATGGACGGCACCCGTGGCCGGCGACCGGTGACCGCTCCGGCCGCGCATATTCAGATTGACCTCGCCGCATTTCGCCGCAACGTTTCAGCCGTCACCGCCCTGATCGGCCCGGCGTGTGAGCTGCTCGCCGTGGTCAAAGCCGATGGCTACGGCCACGGCCTGGTCCCCATGGCCCGGGCGGCCATCGCCGGCGGGGCCCGCCGGCTCGGCGTCACCACCGTCGAGGAAGGGACCGCGCTCCGGACGGACGGTCTCTCCAGCCCGATCGTCGTCATGGGCATCGTCGATGAATCGGAGGCCGACACCGTGGTCGCCCACCGCCTGACCCCGGTCATCACCCGATCCAGCCAGCTCGCCGCATTGGCCGCCGCCGTCCGCGCCCGTTCCGGATCGCCCGGCGTTCCGCTCCCGGTTCACCTCAAGGTGGACACCGGCATGGGCCGTCTTGGGCTGACGGTCGATGAGCTGTGGCCGGTGTTCGAACAGGCACAGGCCGCACCGGAACTTTCGGTTGAAGGGCTCATGACCCATTTCGCCGAAGCGGACCGCCCCGATTCCCCCTACACGACCGAACAGTGCGACCGGTTCTCGGCGCTGCTGGAGACGATCACACAACGCGCGAACCCCCGGCAACCGGTGATCGGCCATGCCGCCAACAGCGCCGCCCTGCTCACGCGGCCGGAAAGCCGATTTCAACTGGTGCGGTCGGGTCTGGCATTGTATGGCGTACTCCCCGCCCCTCACTGCCGGGGGATCCTTCCGCTCGAGCCGGTGATGACATGGAAGAGCCGGATCGCGCATCTTCGCCGGTTGCCGGCCGGCCGCTCCCTGGGCTATGGTCGAACGTTCGTCACCGACCGGCCGAGCCTGATCGGGTTCCTGCCCATCGGCTACGCCGCCGGCTATCCCCGGCTGCTCTCCAATCGGGCGGCGTGTCTTCACCAGGGCGCGCGCGCGCCCATTGCGGGTCGGATCTCGATGGATCTGACCATGATCGACTTGACCGACCATCCGTCGGCCGCCATCGGCGATGAGATCGTGCTGCTGGGGCGACAAGATCGGGCCGCCATCACCGCCGAAGAATTGGCCGGATGGGCGGAGACGATTCCGTATGAGATATTATGCGGCGCCGGCCACCGAAATCCCCGCCGCTAGCTCGAATCGGCCGACCACCGGGAGCAGCGAACGGACAAACCCGCGTGATGGATCGTCATCTCCTGCGGGGAGTGCTGCTGGCCTGCGGACTGTGTGGCATCGCCCAACCGGCATGGGCGACCATCGACGCCGGACTCCTCTATCACCAAGACGAAGAACCAACGACCCGGCAAGTGGACACCCAGGCTGCCGGTCCATTGTTGTTCCTCAACCGTCGACCATCCCACGTGGAATGGGGGATTCGCCCTCTGGTCTCCTCCGTGCGCGATGACGCGACGGCGCATGCCGAATTTAATCTGCTCTATCCGCTCGTGACGTACCACAGTTACCCCACCGGCACCGACGGCCAAATTTTTCAACTCGTGTATTGGTCCACCTCCACGCACGCCGGCAATCCATCCGGCTTCGGTTTGAAAATCAGCCCGCTCCTCCCCCTCTTCCTCTACAAATCGGGGCCGCCGGGGTCGCCGAGCGATGTGTCGGTCTTCCCGCTCTACGGTTCACTGCACCATGTTCTGTGGAATGACCAAATCCGATTTGTTCTCTTCCCCCTCTGGCTGTCGCTGGAGCGCGATCAGATCACCCGTCACTTCATCCTCTGGCCCTTCTTCTCATGGGCCACGGCGGCATCTGAGACGGCTCCACCCACGCATGGTTGGAAGTTCTGGCCGTTCTATGGAGAACTCAGCCAAGAGGGGGTTCGAGAAGAACGCTTCGTGCTCTGGCCCCTCTTCATACACCAACGGCTTGATCTCAACAGCGCCGCCCCCCATGAGCAGTTGATGCTGTTGCCCTTCTACAGCGCGACCCGGTCACCCGATGAGCGATCAACCTCGTGGCTCTGGCCGTTGTTCCGCCACGCGATCAATACCAAAACCCATTACGAAGAATGGGCGCTCCCGTGGCCCTTGATTCAGTTCGGTTCGGGGGATGAGAGGCACCTCCGCCGCATCTTCCCGTTCTACAGCGAAGAGAGC
>JBGPUQ010000021.1:0-11273 GCA_041491185.1 Nitrospiria bacterium
CTTGAGAATGATGAAGGTCCCGACCAACGCCGTCACCCATGATGCGGCCACGGCTTCGATCTGCGGGATCATCTGACCGGGATTGCCGAAGAAGAGCCCGTCGGCGCCGGCTGGATTGATGGCTTTTGACGCAAAGAGCCCCGTGGCCAACGCTCCCCACGTTCCGCCGATGCCATGCACGGCAAAGACGTCCAGGGAGTCATCATACCCGAACTTCGTCTTGATGAGTGTCGCACTGTAGCACAACACTCCGGCCCCGATTCCGATGATGATTGACGACATCGGTCCGACAAATCCTGATGCCGGCGTGATGGCGACCAGGCCGGCCACCGCTCCGCTCGCAGCGCCCAGCACGGTCGGTTTCCCCCGATGAGACCATTCGGTCAGCATCCACGCCAGGGCCGCGGTCGCCGTCGCCGTGTTGGTCACGACGAAGGCACTGGTGGCCAGCGCTCCGGCGGAAATGGCGCTCCCGGCATTGAACCCAAACCAGCCGAACCAGAGCATCGACGCACCGATGACCGTCAGCGTGAGACTGTGGGGCGGCATGGGCTCTTTCGGATAGCCCAGCCGCTTGCCGATAACCAACGCCGCGCAAAGAGCTGACACCCCGGAGAGAATATGCACCACCGTCCCTCCGGCAAAATCGAGCGCGCCCAAATTATGCAGCCAGCCGCCGATGCCCCACACCCAATGGGCCACCGGATCATAGACAAATGTGGCCCACACGAGGACAAACACCAGAAACGTGCTGAACTTCATCCTGTCGGCAATCGCGCCGGTGATCAACGCCGGCGTGATCACGGCAAACATCAACTGAAAGACCATGAACGCCTGATGTGGGACCGTCGCGCCATAGTCGGGATTGGGATCAAGTCCAACCCCATTTAAGCCGAACCACGCCAGGCTGCCAATGATGTGCCCCTTGTCCGGCCCAAAAGCCATCGAGTAGCCCCACAACACCCACTGGACACTGATCAGGCAGAGCACAATAAAACTCTGCATGATCATTCCCAGCGCGTTTTTCCGCCGCACCAACCCTCCATAGAAGATCGCCAAACCGGGCGCCGTCATCGCCAACACCAGCGCCGATGAGGTCAGGAGCCAGGCCGTATCACCCGAGTCGATCTTGGGCGGCGCCGCCGGTGCGGCCGGCGCAGCGGGTGCTTCGGAAGTCGCCGCGGGCACCGCCGGCGCTCCCCCACTGGGTTGTTCCTGGGCCAGAGCAACAGCCGGCCCCCAATGCATGCTTCCCTGGCTGAGGCCAATCACCACCAGTCCGGCCAACAGCCACAGAAGCCCTCCTTGCATGAATCGCGATCGTATTGTCCTCAACATCGAATCCTCCTCTTGGTTTAAGACATCAACACGCATTGACTTCCTTCGTTAGAATATATAGACGGCACCCAACGTGAGCGTATCCTGCGCGTGGGAGGGCGGGGTGCCGTTAATGAACGGCGTCTGATTCGACCAATCGCGCCGGTACTCCAACCGGGTCAGCAGCGCTTTGGCAATCTTCCATTCGCCCGTCACCGTCATTTCACCCATGGTCTGGGCCCCAGATGTCAGTGGTCCCAAAATCGTCAATCCTGTCATATAACCATCCGGATCTCTGAACCACTCACCGCGCAGAGCCAACGCCGTTTTATCCGTGAAGGCATACCGGCCATACCCGGCCACGCCATACCAGCTCGATTGCGACCCGCCGGTCGTCCCAGGGCCCGCGTCACGCCCATAATCAGCGTTGACCGCCAAACTGAGTTTATCCGTCGGTGTAATCGTCACGATCGTGTCATAGAGGTCCCGGCGGAACCCGCCGACTTCGTTGCCCCACATTGTGTTCTGAACAAAGGTGACCTTGGGAATCGCGGTCACGATGAGTTGAGCGCCAACGCTTTTCGAGGCATTATTATCCGTGACATTGTTCCAACCGTTCACACCCAGTAACGTTAGCGTGACCGTATCGGCCACCGGATAGCTCACTCGGACCCCTGCGTGATAGAAGGGAATCGCCCAGGTGAACAGAAGCCCTCTGGAATAGTTCCAGTTATCCTTTGATTCGATCACCTCATTTCCGAAGTGGGTCACGAACTTTCCGAAGTCGATCGTGAGCCCTTTACCCAGCGGCGCCACATAGGTCACATAAGCCTGCTGCACGTTTTTAAAGGTTTCAGACCCACCGGGCTCGAAGGAAGCCACAATGTCCGCAGTCGGGCCAAAGTCCAGATCGACTCGAAACCCGACCGGGCTGGCTGTTTTCTGAATCACAAGCTCGGCCAGGCTCAATTGGAATTGATCCGCCTGCACGTCAAATGCCCGAAGACCTTGGTTCCCAGCGGGGTTGAACGTGGGCGGTGGGGTTCCCGGAACAGCCCCGGTTGATGCCGGGTGTTCAAAGTTCAGACTGTAGTAGACATCCACAAATCCGCTGATGTCGATGTTGCCGATCTTGCTCTCCAACGCCTGCACCCGCTGATCCAACGTTGGTGCCGGATCGGCGGCCACGGCCGATTGAATCGATGCCCCCACTCCAACCACCATCCCCCATCCCATCACCAGAGCCATCAATTTCCGTTTCATCATTCCCCTCCTTGTGTGTAGGTTGCCTCTTCCCTGTTTCTTCTCTTTTGCCTTACCCTTGACCCTTGACCCTGGCTACTGGCCCCTATCCTTACTGGTGAGGCCATCCCGCCCCGTCTCGCCGACAAGGGCGGGATGTTGAGGGACAGAGAGGAAACCCTCTGTCTGGCAAGTGCCTCGGCTTGCCAATCCGCTCGCACAAAGTGCTCGCTCAAGTTAGGGGGAGCATGCCCCTTGCTCCCCCTGACAACCCCCATGGGCCGTACACTATTCACGACTTCACTCCCCCCATGGCCGTACGTATATTCCTAAACCCTCTGTTCCCATGCTTTGCCTTGCCACAAAAAAACGTCCTGAACGGGATTTCCCCATTCAGGACGTCATCGTCCTTGCCCCCGCCCGCGTCACAACACTGTGGCGCGAACGGGTCGGTTATGTCGTGGCTACGGCTTAAATATCATTATAGAGATAGAACTCATAGGGATGCGGTCGCAACCGCACAGGGTCGACCTCCTTCTTGCGTTTGTACTCGATCCACGTCTCGATCAACCCTTCGGTAAAGACCCCGCCCTTGAGCAGGAAGTCGTGGTCCTTTTCGAGGGCCGTCAGCGATTCGTCCAGCGAGCCGGGCACGGTTTTGATCTTTGCCAGCTCCTTGGCCGACAGCTCGAAGAGATCCATGTCATGGGGCTTGCCCGGATCGATCTTGTTCTGCACGCCGTCCAGCCCGGCCAGCAGCAATGCCGAGAAGGCAAGATAGGGATTTGCTGACGGATCAGGGCAGCGATACTCCAGCCGCTTGGCCTTCGGGCTGATGGAATAGGTCGGGATCCGGACCGCCGCGCTGCGATTGCGTTGCGAGTAGACCAGATTCACCGGCGCTTCGTACCCAGGCACCAGCCGCCGATAGGAATTGGTCGTCGGCGCGCAGAACGCCAGCAACGCGGCCGAATGCTTGAGCAACCCGCCGATGTAGTGGAGTCCTGTCTGAGAAAACAGCGAGTAGCCCTGTTTGTCATAGAACAGCGGCGTGCCGTTTTTCCAGAGACTCTGGTGGACATGCATGCCGGAGCCGTTGTCTTGAAAGAGCGGCTTCGGCATGAAGTTGGCCACCTTGCCGTGGGCCTTGGCCACGTTGCGGATGATGTATTTGTAGAGCAACACCTGGTCGGCCATCTTGGTCAGCGTGCCAAACCGCATGTCGATTTCGTTCTGACCCGCCGTCGCCACTTCATGGTGATGGACTTCGATGTGGATGCCCGCCTCGATCATCTTCAACACAATCTCGGACCGGATATCCTGAAGGCTGTCCGAGGGGGGCACCGGGAAATAGCCTTCCTTATAACGAGGCCGGTAACCGAGATTTTTCCCCGTCCCGTTCTGGCCGGAATTCCAGATCCCCTCGTCCGAATCGACGAAGAAGTAGCCGGAATGTTGGTTGTAATCGAATCGCAGGCTGTCAAAGAGAAAGAACTCCACTTCGGGGCCGAAATAGGCGGTGTCAGCGATGCCGGTCGATTTCAGATAGGTTTCCGCCTTGTGGGCGATCTGCCTGGGATCGCGCTCGTAGGCTTTGCCGGAAATCGGATCTCTCACATCACACACAAGAGAGAGGGTCGGAATCGAACAGGCTGGGTCGAGGATCGCCGTGCTGGCGTCCGGAAACAGGAGCATGTCACTCTCATTGATGACCTGAAACCCCCGGATGCTGGAGCCGTCGAACCCGATGCCTTCCGAAAAAATCTCTTCGCTCAACTCCCCGACCGGAATGGAAAAGTGTTGCCACATGCCGGGAAGATCGACAAACTTGAAATCGACGATCTTGATCCCCCGGCTTTTGCACAACTGGAACACTTCTTGAACACTTGCGCTGCCACCGGTTGCCGCGCTCTTGACCTTCATTGCTGTTGCCATGACTTCCTCCCTTTGTTCGTGTTGATGATGGCCATCATCTCAAACAATAAACCGTCGACTCCCCCATCAATCGATCAATAGAAAACGATCAATAAAAAAGGCCTCTTCTCGAACAGTGAGCCGACCCGTAAAACTCACCGTGAAAAGACGCCTTCGTCTTTCACATCCCTATCGGCACATCATCGTGCCAGATCTATGTATACCAGACTGCCTGCGACCCTGTCAAGCTTTTTTTCCAATCGGCCGATATTTATTTGTAATCGGCATCCGCCGGTCTTTCCCCAGCGCCCGAGGGGTGATCTTGATGCCCGGCGGCGCCTGCAACCGTTTGTATTCACTATCGTTCACCATCGCGATGACCCGCTCAACGAGATCTTTCTTAAAACCCATGGCCACGATATCTTCCGGGGATTGATCTTCTTCCACATAGGCCTGAAGAATCGGGTCGAGCACCTCGTACGGGGGAAGCGTGTCCTGGTCGGTCTGGCCGGGCCGAAGCTCCGCGGTCGGCGGGCGCTCCATCGTGCGCTGCGGAATGCATGGCGGCGCGCCAAGACCGTTCCGATGGCGCGCGAGTTCATAGACCAGTGTTTTCGGAACATCCTTAATCACGGCGAACCCGCCCGCCATGTCGCCATACAACGTGGTGTAGCCGACGCTCAACTCGCTTTTGTTCCCGGTGGTCAGCACCAGCCAGCCGAACTTGTTCGAGAGCGCCATCAGAAAATTACCGCGAATCCTGGCCTGAAGATTTTCCTCCGTCTGATCGCTTCTCCGCTGCCCGAACGAGGGCGCCAGGGTCTTCAGATAGGCGGCGTGCAGATCCGAAATCGGAATAGTCATGAATCGAATGGCCAATCGTGTCGCCAAGGTCTTCGCATCCTCCTGGCTTTGGGCCGAGGTATAAATGGAGGGCATCATGACGCCGATGACATTCTCGTTGCCCAGCGCATCGACCGCAATGGCCGCCGTCAGCGCGGAATCGACCCCTCCGGAGAGCCCGATCACCGCCTGGTGAAACCCGTTTTTCCCGACATAATCACGAACCCCCAGCACAAGCGCCCGGTAGATTTCCTCCAGCGGCGCCAACAAACGGCTGACCGTCGAAACCGCCGGCGCCGGACGGGTTGTTTTCCGGCGCCGGGTCGGCGGCGCCAGGGTCACCACCTCGATCCCCTGTTCCGCGCCGTATTTGAGCGTTCGATTGCGTCGTCGGGGATCATGCAACCGGGCCCGGAACACCATCTCCAGCGAAAGATCCGCCACCAGCAAGGTTTCCTCAAACGCCGCGCCTCGTGCCACGATCTCTCCGTCACCGTTGAGAATGAGACTTTGCCCGTCAAACACCAGCTCATCCTGCCCGCCGACCATATTGACATAGGCCACGGCGGCCGTATTGTCCTTGGCGCGGGTGGCCAGCATCTGCTCACGCGTGTGTGCCTTCCCGGCATGGTACGGCGACGCGCTGATGTTCACGATCAATTCGGCCCCGCCGCCGAACGTTTGAACGACCATCGGCCCATCCGGATACCAGATATCTTCGCAGATATTGACCCCCACGATCACCTCGCCGACGTGAAACACCGGATACCGGTGACCGACCTCAAAATAGCGCTCCTCATCAAAGACCCCATAATTGGGAAGAAACATCTTGTGATAGACGCCGGCCACCGCCCCATGGTGGAGCACGGCCGCCGCATTGAAGATGTCCCCCTTGCGGTCGACAAATCCCACCACCACCGTCATCCCTTTGGTCAGCGGACGGAAGCGTTCAAGGGTTTTCAGATTGTCACGGATAAATGCGGGATTCAACAACAGATCTTCGGGGGGATAGCCCGGGATCGTCATTTCCGGAAACGCAAGTAACTCCACCCCTTGGGCGCGCGCCTTCTCGAGCGCATCGGTCATTTTCCGCAAGTTGCCGGGAAAATCCCCGACGGTGCAATTGATCTGGGCCAAACCAATTCGCAGCCGACGCACGGTCCGGACTCCCTCGGTGAGATGCCTCGGGCAGATAGATAAAAAGGTCTTATCACGACCTCCGGGCAATGTCAAGCCGGATGGCATAACCACATCACATATGATAGGATGCCCGTCCACATGGATCAGAAACTGCTCGACCGCTACCGCAGCGAGCGCGGCGCACGCGCCTACTCGCAAAAACACCACGCCACCTGGAGGCGACGCCTCTCCAATTGGCGGGAACACCAGGTGGTCGCCCAAGCGCTCTTTGCCTGCGGCCTCGGCGGCGACGTCCTGAACATTCCGTGCGGCACCGGCCGCTTCGGCGAACTGCTGGAAGAACGAGGATTTCGGGTGGTCGGCGGTGATTTGTCGTTGCCGATGCTGCGGACGACGACCTCCGCGCGCCCCTGGCCGCTGGTCGCCGGATCGGCCTTCGCGCTCCCATTCAAAGACCAGACATTTGACGGTCTCTTCATCATGCGCTTGCTGCACCACGTCGCCGACCTCCGGGAGCGCGCCTTGCTCTATCGCGAAGCGGCCCGTGTCAGCCGTCGCTGGGTATTGCTTACCTACGCCGACTACCACACGCCGAAAAACCTGATCCGTGAGGCCCGCGCCAAATGGATCAAGGACCGCAAACCAAAAATCACGCTGACCCGCGAACAATTGCAGGCCGAAGCGCGGCCCTTTGGGCTGCAGCTTCAGAGGGTCTACTTCATGGCCCCGCTCTTTACCCCCCTGGCCATTGCGCTCTTCCGCACGTCTACCCCGAATCCCTCGGACCGAGTCCCCTCGGAACCGGATCGGACGATCCCTCGTATCTCCGATTCGAGGTAGGTCATGGCAGACCGGTTGTGGATTGCCGACGCGTATCATGGTCTGTTCCACCGCCATCGCCTGACGACGGTCGATACGTTTCTCCGCTGGACACAGGGCGAGCGGGTTTCCGCGCGCAACGACGGGCTTGAAACGATCCGAGTCGTTCTCCCCGATGACCCGGAACCGCCGGTCATCGGGTATGTGAAACGATACGCCCGCTGGCGCGGCGAATGGAGCTATCTGCGCCATGTTCGCCGGCTGCGCCGCGAAATCGCCGCCCTCTCGTGGTTAGAGCGCCGCCGCATTGCCGTTCCCGCGCTGATCGCCTGGGGCATCCGCCGCCGCTGGGGGATGATCACCGCCGCCTTTCTGGTCACCCGGGAAGTCGCCGGAGCGGAACCGCTCTCCCGATGGATTGAGAGCGGCTGGCCCTCCATGCCCACACGCAAGAGACGGCGGGCCGTCCGCGCCCTGGCGGAACTGGTGGGCGCGATGCACCGGGAAGGATTCTTCCACGGCAATCTCTATTTTCGAAATATTCTGATACAGCCGGATCGGGCCGGATGTGTCCTGATCGATTTTCCCGCCTGCCGGATCGCGCCCCTGCTCCCGCGGCGCGATTATTTCACCATTCGGGATCTGAGCGCGCTGGTGAAAGAACGACACCACGCGATGTCACCCTTCATCCGCGGCCGTTTTCTGAAGATCTACGTGCGCCGCCGCTGGCCGCACTGCACGTCGCACAGCATCAACAAAAAAACGCGCCGGCTATGGAACGGGATCGCCCGGCGACTGGGTCATCTCCACGCCCAAGGCCGCCTGTAAAACCGGTGCGCGATGAAGGAGGGGGGGGCGCGAATCGCCCTACGACGACCGAGACACCGTGGCAAACCGCCGTTTGCCGACTTTAATCTGAAGCGGCCGCTCGCGGGGAAGTTCATGCGCCACGTCCGTGATGCGATGGCCGTCGACATCGACCGCGCCCTGCTGGATCAGCCGCCTCGCGTCGCTCTTGCTCGTGGCCAGTTTGGCTTCCACTAACGCGTCCAGGAGCGTCGCAGACCGCACGGTCACTCCTGGAGAGACCGTCCCGACCGCGCCCGTTGCCGCGACACCCGTAAGAGCCACAGTGACATGAACACCAAACGTCGCGTTAAAATATGCCCGGGCGCCCTGAGCCGCCGCGGCCCCGTGAAAACGGGCGACGAGCTTTTCAGCCAAATTGAGTTTGGCCGCCTTCGGATGAAGTCCCTTGACCACCTCAAGATCATCGTCTGTCAGCAATTCATAATAGCGCAGCATCAATTCGTCCGTGATTGACATGATCTTGCCGAAGATTTCATCCGGCGGCTCTTCGATCCCGATCGCGTTTCCGAAGCTCTTGCTCATTTTTCGCACGCCGTCCGTGCCTTCGAGCAGCGGCATGGTGATGACGATCTGTTGGGGTTGTCCGGCCTGCTTTTGAAGTTCCCGCCCGACCAAGAGGTTGAATTTTTGATCGGTCCCGCCCAACTCCAGGTCGGCGCCCAGCGCCACGGAATCATATCCTTGAATCAGCGGATAGAGAAACTCGTGAAGCCCGATCGGTTTGTGCCCCTCGAAGCGCGTGCGGAAATCATCCCGTTCCAGCATTCTTGCCACATTATACTGGGCGGCCAGCGCAATAAACCGCTCGACCGACATCGGCCCCATCCATGCGCTGTTAAAGGCGACCGTCGTGTTGGCGGGATCCAAAAAATGGCGGATTTGCCGTTCGTAGGTCCCGGCGTTGCGGACCACCTCGTCGCGGGTCAGCGGCTTTCGCGTGTCGCTCATCCCGCTCGGATCGCCGATCATTCCGGTGAAATCCCCGATCAGAAAGGTGACGGCGTGACCCAGCGACTGTAACTGGTGCAACTTTTGGAGCAGGACGGCGTGGCCCAGATGGAGGTGCGGGGCGGTCGGATCGAAACCGGCTTTGATCTTCAGGGGCCGGCGGGCGTGCAGCGACTGGCGAATGCGCTCCCGGAGCGCGTTTCGATCGGGAAGAATTTCGGCAACGCCGCGACCGATGAGGGCGAGCTGGCGATCCAGCTCCGCCTCATCGACATCGTCAGGCCTGCTCTTTGAGGAACTCCTCATATTCCTTGGCATCCATCAACTCTTCCGCCTCCCCCGGGTCGGTCATCTCGATCGTGATGATCCACCCCTTCCCATACGGATCTTCATTCACCAATTCCGGCGCATCCTTGAGCTCTTCATTCACCTCGATCACCCGCCCGCTGACGGGCGCGATCAGCGGCGCCGTGGTCTTCGTCGACTCGATCTCCGTGATGTCCTCTTCCGCGGTGACCTCCGCCCCGACCTCCGGCAATTCGACATAGACGATATCGCCCAGTTCGTCCTGGGCGTACTCCGTGATGCCGACGCAGGCCCGTTTCCCGTCGATTTTGACCCACTGATGTTCTCGATGATATTTCACATCGTCAGGATTCATCACTCACCTCCGGAACATCGCTCTCGCGTGAATGGATGACAGACGAAAAAGTTGGAGAGGACGATACTAAACCACCTGCGGTTTGTCAAGGGTGACCGGCACCCGCGTCGTCTCCATTTTGATTTTGCCGATGAGGCAGGCGATCGACAGGGATGCGAAGACTATTGTAGAGCCACACCACGCTGGACTGATCGCGGTCACCGACGGCTGCGATCCATTGATCGACCACCTGCGCGGACAACGGCTGCCCCGTCGACCAATCGATGAGCGGCACTTTGACCATCACCCGGGCGAGCGAACCGGTCAAGGCCGCGGCGCGATGCACCAGATCATCCAGCGCTGATGGATCGAGGGCCGACCGTGGATAGGTCAGTACGGCCAGGTAATCGATCGTTCGCGCACGCATCGCCCCGCGCTCCCCGTCAGTTCCCGTCAGGGCCAGCACATCGGTCCCCCAGCGGGCCAGCCCCTCGGATGGCGAGACGACGGCGTCCGCCATGATATTCTGGGCCACGACGACAGCCGGGAACCGTTCCCGAATCCGGCCGATCATCGCAGACAGCTGTTCACCGGCGCTTCGCCCCTTCCATCCCGCCCAGCGCCAGAAGAGCGGCCGGCGCTCCACCACCATGCCGGGTGGAACGGATGAATCCATCGGTCCCGGTGCTCGCGCCCAGAGTTGCGCCGGGGTCGGCTCAAGTTGAAACGTCGTCGCAAAGGCGCGGCGCGCCGCCGGTCCGAATCCGTCAAATTCCCCGGTGAAGAGATCCTCGCCGAACAGCATCCCGTCGATTCCGGATGACGCCAAGTCGGTGAACAGCTCGACCAGATAATCCTCCACCGCCGGATTCCACAGGTCGACACGGCCGGACGGTCTGAGGGTGTTCGTGTTCGGGTCGTAGCGCCAATCCTGCCACTCCGGGTGCTGCGACACCACCCAATCCAGCGTCCGCCACGGCATCCAGACAAAAAGTGAAAGGGATTGTTCATGCGCCGCGGCCACGGCCGGTGAGACAAGATCATCGAGTTGCGGAGCCTGGGGCGTCCGAAAATAGACGCCGATCTCCTTGACGACCGCTCCGGCACCCGCCGGCGCCGTACGCGCAGCCAGATAGGGCGGATCCTGTCGATTTTGAAACCCTTTGATGATCACCGTATTGATCCCCTGCCCGGCGAATGTGTGAAACAACGAAGAAAAATCTGCCGGCCGCACGGGGAACAGCACCAACTGAACGGCCGTTCGCACCGACGGAGTTGCCGTGCGCGCCTGTTCATCGGCAGGCGGAGGGCGCGGCATCAGCACGTCGAGTCGGCGGCGTGCCTCCTCCCGCCTGGCGTCATCGGGATAATTCCGAAGAAAGAGACCATATTCTTCCATGGCCCGATCGGGGGTATGATCCAACTCATAGCTGCGGGCCAGCAGCCATTGCGCGTCGGCCAGTTCGGGCCGGCCGGGATAATCCAGAAGAATCGTGATGGCGAGACGTCGGGTTTCCGAACCATCGCCTCGATCGGCGGC
>JBGPUQ010000022.1:0-11092 GCA_041491185.1 Nitrospiria bacterium
TGGGTCGGTATCGTCGCGATCGATACCTACCTGCTGTATCGCTTCTTCACAACAGGCAGGCATCAACCGGCATCCGGCGTGAAACGCGTCTAGCTACAGTTCGGAAATGGCATCGATCCGGTGTTTGTTGATCGAGAGAAACGCCACCCGTTCACCGCCCTCATTGACGATGACGTTGGTCAAGTTGATGAACAACTGATCGTCCGTATTGAGAACGTCCGACAGTCGCTTCCGCATCGGTGGGATGGTCACTTCGCCTGTAAAGATCAGCCCCCCCATCCACACCCTGACCTTGATCCGTTTGTCCGCCATGTCCGTTCCTCACGCGCAACCGGTCGCCCGCGCGGCACTCATCACACCAAACCCGAGGAGAACGAACCCGTTGCGCGCCCGCGCGCTATTTGTTTCGCTGGTGGCGTGTGCGCTTGCGCAATTTTCGATACTTATGCTTGCGCATCTTTTTCCGTCGCTTCTTGATCACCCGTGACATCGCGTCTCCCCTTCTATTGTCCCGGGGGCCATTGTAGCGACTTTACTCAGAGTTGGCAACACCTAAATCGCCGCCTTGACCCGAAGACCGATGATCCCTATAATCGTCACGTCGTGCCCGCTCACAGAAACAGGGGTCATCGTTCAACGGAACACTCCTTGGCAACGGAACACTCATTGGCACATCGGTTCGAGACGGGCCTCGTGCTATTCTTGGTCTTCGCCCTGCTCTCGGCGTGTGCCGAGACCAAAAAATCCCTCACTCCCCAGGCGCAATTGGCGACCCGCATCGATACCACCATCCAAGACCTTGGGCACCAGATGTCACATTGCGACCTCCAACACATTACACCGTTTCTGACCCCGGACCTGGCCAACGATCATGCCATGACCCAGTCGATCGAGACCCTGTGCGCACGAGCCCACACACTGCAGGCGCAGTTTGTGATCGAGCGACTCTGGCTGCAGCCTCCTGAGACGGTGAGGGTGGACCTGCATTGGACGCTGCAAGTCACACTTGATGCCGGCCCATCCACCACCATCGGCACCGCCCGCTTCACCATGATCGGGAAAGATCATCCGCTGATTTCAGCCGTCAGCGGCGACAATCCCTTTGACCCGCAGTTTGACGTGATTCCGGTCCCCTGATGCCGAGTCCGGCAATGAGCGACTGGCCTCACGTCGGCGTCATTCGCACCGACTATCTGGTCATCGGTCGGGGTATTGCCGGACTCCGCGCCGCAATTGAGCTGTCAGAGCGCGGCTCCGTACTGGTCATCAGTAAGAGCCGAGACACCACCGCCAGCATCCCGCGCCCGTCCGAACAACCCGCTTCGATCGAGACACGCGGTTTCACCGCATTACCCCGCCACGTTGACCAAGGAAGCAGTGAGTACGCCCAGGGCGGGGTCGCCGTCGCGCTGAATGCGGGCGACAGCACCACACAGCATTATCAGGATACGATCCGGGCCGGCCGCGGCCTCTGTTCGACAAAAGCCGTCGAAGTATTGGTCACCGATGGGGTCCGACGGGTTCGAGAGCTTCTTGCCTGGGGCATCCCGTTCGATCGCCGTCACGATCAACTCGTCTTCGGCCGTGAATCGGCTCACCGCCGCCCCCGCATCCTGCACGCTCAGGGCGACGCAACCGGCGAAGCGATCTTGCGCACGTTATTGGCCAGACTCGGCGGCTGTCGGAACGTAAAATTTCTCAACCATCACTTTACCATTGACATCCTAATAGCTAAAAACCGCTGCGTTGGTGCCATGGTTCTTGATGAAGCCGACGGAACGCTCCACGCCATTACGGCGAAAGCCGTTCTGCTCGCCACCGGAGGCGCCGGACAGCTCTATCAGCGGACCACCAATCCGGCCGTCTGCACGGGTGATGGGATGGTCATCGCCTATCGGGCCGGGGCCACGCTTCAAGATTTGGAATTTGTCCAATTTCACCCAACGGCGCTGGCGATTCCCATCGCCCCCGCCTTTCTCATTACGGAAGCCATCAGAGGGGAAGGCGCGATCATTCGAAATGGATCGGGACAGCGAGGCACAGGACGCCGGTTTCTCTTTGACTACCACCGGGCCGGTGAACTCGCGCCCCGGGATATTGTGGCACGAGCGATCTGGACCGAAATGCACCGCCGCCGATTGCCGTGGGTCTGGCTCGACGCGAGTCATCTGAACCCGGACTATCTGCGGCATCGTTTCCCGACCGTCTACGCCACGTGCCTCCGACACGGGTTGGATCTGACAAAGGACGCGATCCCGGTCTCTCCGGCCGCCCATTTCTTCATGGGCGGGATCGCCACGGACGGTGATGGCGCCTCCACGATCAGCGGACTCTATGCGGCCGGGGAAACCGCCTGCAGCGGGGTCCATGGGGCGAACCGGCTCGCCAGCAACTCGCTGCTCGAAGGGCTCGTCTTCGGATGGCGGGCCGCCCGTGCCGCCATCCGGCAGTGCGGACGGATTCGCGCCGAGTCGCCGGCGACCCGGCGACAGGTCATCAATGAGCACCTCGAGAAAAACCGCGGGCCTGAAGCGCCGCCACCCGGCCATCGTGCCGCACGGCAAGAGGCACTGCAGGCGCTGATGTGGCGGCAGGTGGGGGTGGTCAGAGACGGTCGTTCGTTGGCTGCAGCAGTGGCGACGATGACCGCATACCGACCCGATGAAGAAGCGGCCTATCGAGACCGCGCGGGCTTTGAATATCGCAACCTGCTGATCTTGGCTCGGCTGGTGACGCAGGCGGCGCTTGATCGACGCGGCAGCGTGGGCGCCCACTTCCGGTCGGACTACCCGACGAAAGGTCGCCGGTGGCGGCAGCATCAGACCGCGACGCGGCCGGAAGAATCGTCGAACCTACCGGCTGTCGTGCGCGGCGACAGGAAGAACCGAGGGTGAGTTTGTCAAAAGCGTCGCGCCGTCCGGCGTAACGACCCGACGAACAGGTTGATCCATCCCCGCCCCGGCGTCCGAGCGCGTCCGGCTCCGATAGAGTTGATAGAAGGTCAGCACCTTGTGCACATAGCGACGCGTCTCTTCAATGGCCGGAATTCCGCCGGCCGTTTCCACCCGCAGCGTCCCCGCATTATAGGCCGCCAACGCCAGCGGTAATTCAAGGTCAAACCGGTCGAGCAGTTCCCGCAAATGGCGGACCCCGCCGAACACATTGGATGTCGGGTCGAACGGATTACCGACCTCGAGCCGCTCGGCCGTCTCCGGCATCAACTGCATCAGCCCTTGCGCACCGGCTGGCGAGACGGCGTAGGGATCAAAATCAGATTCGGCCTTGATGATCGCCTTGATCAGCGCGGCCTCAACCCCATATTGCTCCGCCGCACGGAGGACGAGAGGATCGAGCATGGACGGCTCCATTTGTGTCGACGACCGAAACGAACGGACCGATCCATTGCCGCCTCTGGGGAACATCCGGTGGAACCGGGCGTCGGTCGGTGTGTTGGTAAAGTGCATCACACCCCGCTCATCGACGAACCGGTAGACGTCGGTCGCGCCATGGCAGGGAGCCGCCCCAATCAGCCAGCCCCCGACGACGATCGCCGACCACAACAGACCGCCACGCCGCCCTCTGTGCTCGCCCTGCATGCGTTGAGAATAACAGGGAGCGACACCCTTGTCAAACCATCGGTCAATCAAAAATCCCTGTGAATTGACAAGCCAATTCGTCAATTCTTATACTTAAGCAAGACGTCTGCCGAACAAGAGGTGATGAGATGGTGATCGGGCCTCGGGATCCTTTTAAGGATTTGCTGTCGCTTCAAGAGCGAATGAATCAGCTCTTCGAGGAGAGCTTGACGCAGCGGTTCGGCCCCCGCCGACAGGTCGAACAGTGGCACCCTCCTGTCGACATCCTGGAAACCGATGAGGCGATCTACCTGACGGCGGAGCTGCCCGGCCTTGACATCGGGGAGATTTCGCTGGAGGTCACCGATCACTATCTGACCCTGCGGGGCGAGCGCAGTTTTCCCGGCGGATCCGGCAGTGAACATTATCATCGATTGGAGCGCGTGTATGGGCGGTTTGAACGGGTCTTCTCCCTGCCGGAAGAGGTCGATCAAAAAGCCATCAAAGCCACGCTGCGCGATGGCATTCTGGAGATCACCCTGCCCAAACAACCTGTTCAACAGGGCTACACCATCCCCGTGGATCTCCCGAGAGAACGCGCATGACCGGATGCGCCCGCCACGGAACATGCCTCCCCCGCTGACCTCCCCAAAACACGACACGGACTCACTGCCATGCGCATGGATCGTTTGACCGTCAAAGCCCAGGAGGCGCTGCAAGCGGCGCAACAACTCGCGGAAAGCCGCACGCACCAGCAACTCGACGTCGAGCACCTGCTGCTGGCCCTCCTCAACCAACGTGACGGACTGATTCCCGCGCTTCTGAAAAAGTTGGGCGTCGCGCCGGAACCGCTGGCCGCCGCGCTTGAGGCATCGCTCTCCCGTTTTCCCGGCGTCTCCGGGACCCACGCCCAACTCCATCTGTCACCCCGCCTCAAAACATTGCTTGATCAGGCGGAGCGCGAAGCCCAACAGCTCAAAGATGAATACCTGAGCACGGAACATCTGTTGCTGGCCGCGCTCGACAGCGGAGAAGCGACCGGTTCGCTGCTGAAGGAACAGGGCATCACCCGGGACCGACTGCTCAGGACGCTGGCCGAACTGCGCGGCACGCAACGGGTCACCGATCAAAATCCGGAAGAAAAGTACCAGGCCCTGACCCGATACGGTCGCGATCTGACCGAGTTGGCCCGACGGGGCAAGCTTGATCCCGTCATCGGCCGGGATGAAGAAATCCGCCGGGTCATTCAGGTCCTCTCCCGCCGGACGAAGAACAACCCGGTGCTCATCGGCGAGCCCGGCGTGGGGAAAACGGCCATCGCGGAAGGGTTGGCACAGCGCATCGTGGCCGGCGATGTCCCCGAAGGGCTGAAAGACCGCCGCGTGATCACGCTGGACATGGGCGCGCTGCTGGCGGGAGCGAAGTTCCGTGGAGAATTCGAAGACCGGTTCAAGGCCGTCATCAAAGAAGTGATCGATGCCCAGGGACAAATCATTCTCTTCATTGATGAGCTGCACACCCTCGTCGGGGCCGGCGCAGCCGAGGGCGCCATCGACGCCTCCAACATGATCAAGCCGGCCCTGGCCCGCGGGGAGTTGCGATGCGTGGGCGCCACGACGCTCAACGAATATCGGCAGCACATTGAGAAAGACGCGGCGCTGGAACGGCGATTTCAACCCGTCATGGTCAATGAACCAACCGTCGAGCAGACGATCTCCATCCTGCGAGGGCTCAAAGAACGGTACGAGGTCCACCACGGCGTGCGGATTCACGATGCCGCGCTGGTGGCGGCGGCGACGCTGTCGCACCGCTACATCGCCGACCGGTTCCTGCCGGACAAAGCGATCGATCTGATCGATGAGGCCGCCGCCAAACTTCGGATGGAGATCGACAGCCTGCCGACCGAACTGGATGAAATCGAACGGCGCATCCGTCAACTGGAGATCGAACGGCAGGCGATGACGAAGGAAACCGATGCGTATGCCAAAGAACGGCTCGCCAAACTGGAACAGGAGCTGGCCGAGTTGCGGGAACAGGCCGGGGGATTGAAACACCAATGGCAGATCGAAAAGCAGGCGATCCAAACCATCAGAGAACTCAAAAGCCAAATCGAACAGACCAAGACCGAGGCGGAGCGGGCCGAACGAGACGCCGACTTGGCCAGGGCCGCAGAGCTCCGGTACGGCCGGCTGATTGACCTCACGAAACAACTCGACGCGAAAAACCAGCACCTCCAGTCGCTCCCGTTCACCCATCGGCTGCTCAAAGAAGAGGTCGATGCGGAGGATATCGCGAAGATTGTTGCAAAGTGGACGGGCATTCCGGTCTCCCGAATGCTCGAAGGCGAGATCCAAAAACTCATTCACATGGAGGAACGACTCAAGGAGCGCGTCGTCGGCCAGGAGGAAGCGGTGGCGGCCGTTTCCACGGCCGTCCGTCGGGCGCGGGCCGGCATTCAGGACCCCAACAAGCCGATGGGCTCCTTCCTCTTTCTCGGCCCGACCGGCGTCGGCAAAACCGAGTTGGCCCGCGCGCTGGCGGAATTTTTGTTCGACCACGAGCAGGCGCTCATCCGAATCGATATGTCGGAATATATGGAGAAGCATGCCGTGGCGCGGTTGATCGGCTCCCCGCCGGGATATGTGGGACACGAGGAAGGCGGACAACTGACCGAAGCGGTTCGCCGAAAACCCTACGCGGTGATTCTGTTCGACGAAGTCGAAAAAGCACATCCCGACGTGTTCAACCTGTGGCTCCAGTTGCTGGACGACGGCCGCTTGACCGATGGCCGCGGGCGAACCGTCGACTTTAAAAATACCGTCATCATCATGACCTCCAACATTGCCAGCCAGGAGATTCAAGAGTTGGCGGGCCGTGACGAAGCGGCGCTCCGGGCAAAAGTTCTGTCAGTGTTGCGGACCAACTTCCGCCCCGAGTTCCTCAACCGCATCGATGATATTGTGGTCTTCCACTCCCTCACGCTGGCACAGCTTCACGCCGTCGTGGACATCCAGCTGCAACGCGTCAGACATCGCCTGGAAGAGAAACAGGTCCAGTTGAATCTGAGCGCCGAAGCAAAGGATTTCCTCGCGCGTGAGGGGTATGATCCCGTCTTTGGCGCCCGACCGCTCAAACGGGTCATTCAGCGCGATCTGTTGAATCCCTTGGCCATGCGCTTATTGGACGGCACGTGCAAGGAGGGCGACACCGTGACCGTTGATCTGCACAACGGCGAACTGCGCTTCACCTCCGTTTCCCCCGGCAAGACTTCCGGCGACCGATTACCGCCGGTTTCCACCACACGGTAAACCGCATGGTGAACGGCGGGAGTTGACACCTTTCGCGGCGTTGTGCTAATGAAACAGCAGCCGAGCGCCACAGCATCAGCGCATCATCATCTGAAGGTTGTTCCGATCGGCACCCTGTAGACACCGAGGCGACACCCTGTTGGGAACCCCATGGCGGATCTGCACATCTTCGTTATTAGTGATGATCACGAATTGTCGCAGCACGTGCGCAGTCAATTCGACCGCACCGCCACCGTCACGGTGCTCCCCGGACTGAGACGCCGCCTCCCGAAACTCTCGTCGCACGGCCCCCATCTTTTTTTAGTCGACGCGCTGCACGCGACGACTCCGGGGCTGACGAAATTACTCCGCGCCGGAAGCAATGGCAGCACCCCCTATATCGTCATCGGGACGGCCGCCCAACTCATCCGCTCCTGCGACCGTCTGCGCGCCATGGCGCTTCAGCTCCACCATGAACCGATGGCCCCGTCATCGGAGGGACCGGGCAAACACGACAAACTTCCCCATCAGGCCGGGCTCGATTTGACGCTCAGCGATTTTATGGAACGAAAATTCAACGAATTTGTCAGAAAAATCCGGCTCAGCGGAGGCAAAGACCTCTTTCACCTGCTGCGGCACGAGTTCGAAAAACCACTGATCACCCTGACGCTGAAAGAAACAAAGGGTAATCAAGTCCAGGCCGCCTACCTGCTGGGCGTCAACCGCAACACCCTCCGAAAGAAAATCAAGGAACTCAAAATTACCGTCAAACGGTAAGTGCGTTTTTCACTTGACATGGGTGGAGACGCCTGCTATTCTACGTCGGTCTTTTTGACAATTCGCCCACACGGTAACCGGCAACGACCGCATTCTCATCTCCGAAGGATTCCATCATGACGAAAGCCGATTTAATTAAAAAAATGGCCGCCTCCGCTTCGATCCCTCACGTGGCCGCCGCCAAAGCCCTGACCGCCGCCCTGGAAGGGATCACGGGAGCGTTAAAACGGGGTCAAAAGGTGGGGTTGGTCGGGTTCGGGACCTTTACCGTCGCCAAACGGCAAGCCAGAATCGGGCGAAACCCCCGCACCGGCCAATCGATCAAGATCCCGGCGGCGCGAGTTCCCCGGTTCAGCCCCGGCAAAGATCTCAAAAGTGCCATCCAATAACCCTCTCCCCCACTCCGAGGGGAGGTTGGCCGCTTGATCGCACCACGGAGCGTCGGCATCGGCGTTCATGCAGTCACCCGCACAGTTGAACCGTTCGGTTTTCCAGCGATTTCGACCCTTCCTCCTGGTTCAGGAGCACGCCGCTCACCGACGGATGATCGCCCGCCTCCTTGCTTGACAAGCGCAAGAAGTTTCGGCTAGGATTTCGGCCATTCAGGCGCGTAGCTCAGGGGTAGAGCGCTACCTTGACACGGTAGAGGTCGGCGGTTCGAGACCGCCCGTGCCTACCACTTATGATTATCCATCGTGCCGTGACGGTCTTCAGCGGAGGGATGGTTCACGAAGAGAGGAGAGGGACGTTATTGCCCGCAGGCTGAGGAGTTCAGCACAGGCAACAACGAGCAGCAACCAAATGGTCATGGAAGCGGTCTGTATGCCGCTTCCGGTCGGCGCCATCCACGCCGCAGTGTCCTGATTCCCGACGAACCGTGCGACAATCCATGATGCCATCAGAACGCGAGCGCACGCCACACTCTGCGCAGGACCGGATCACCATCACGCTGAACACCCCCACCGGCACGGAGACGATGGAGTGTCCCACAGGCATCACCGGCGAGGCGCTGCTGGCCCGCGCGGCCGAGTCCCCGAACGAGCACAACGGCCGCCGATCGCCACCTGTCGGCCGCTCAGGCGGGTCCGCCTCCGTGAGCACCCACGCGCCACCCGCGGCGCCGTTTGCCATGAAGGTCAACGGCGAGCCGAAGGATCTCCAGACACCGTTACTCCACGATGCCACCGTCGAGTGGATCACCTTCGACTCCCCGGACGGAAAAGAGATCTACCGCCACAGTTCGTCGCACTTGCTGGCGCAAGCGGTCAAGCGGCTCTTCCCGACGGCCAAACTGGCCATCGGCCCGTCGATTGAAGAGGGGTTTTACTACGACATCGACTACGACCGTCCCTTCGTCCCGGATGATTTGACCAAACTCGAAACGACCATGACCGAACTCATCCAGGCAAATCTGCCGATTCTTCGCAGCGAAGTCTCCCGCGCCGAGGCCGCAGCATTGTTCACAAAACGGCAGGAACCGTACAAAGTCGAGCTCATCAGCGAATTTGACGTGCCCATCGTCAGTTACTACCGGCAGGGCGATTTCATCGACCTGTGCGAAGGTCCGCACCTCCCGACCACCGGCCGGATCGGGACGGTGAAACTCCTCTCAGTGGCGGGCGCCTATTGGCGGGGCAGCGAAAAAAATCGGATGCTCCAGCGGATTTACGGCACATCGTTCCCGACGGCCGAGGCGCTGCAGGCGCATCTTGACCGGTTGGAACAACTCAAACAACGCGACCACCGGAAGCTGGGACGGGAACTGGACCTCTTCAGCTTGCAGGAGGCCACCGGCCCCGGCCTGGTGCTGTGGCATCCGAAAGGCGCGGCGATCCGGCAGCAAATCGAAGAATTTTGGCGCGTCCTCCATACGACGCACGGCTACCAATTCGTCTACACCCCCCACGTCGCCCGGTTGGATTTGTGGAAAACCAGCGGTCATGTGGAATTCTACCGGGACAACATGTTTCCCCCGATGGAGATCGAAGGCATCGACTACGAACTCAAGCCAATGAACTGCCCGTTCCACCTGCTGATCTATCAGAACCGGCTGCGCAGCTACCGCGATCTGCCGATCCGGCTCGCCGAATTGGGCACGGTCTACCGCTACGAGCGATCCGGGGTGCTGCACGGGCTGCTGCGCGTGCGCGGCTTCACCCAGGATGACGCCCATATTTTCTGCCGGCCCGATCAGCTGGAGGAGGAGATCGTCCGCGTCCTGCAGCTGACCACCGAGTTATTGGGGACGTTCGGCTTTCATGAGTACGACATCTACCTCTCCACAAGGCCCGATCACTATGTCGGCACGCTGGAACACTGGGAAGCGGCCACCACCGCGTTGTCGACGGCGCTCACCCGGCAGGGACTGGCCTACGCGGTCGATCCCGGCGAAGGTGTGTTCTACGGACCAAAAATCGATTTGAAAGTCAAAGATCACTTCGGCCGCGCCTGGCAATGCGCCACCATCCAGGTGGATTTTAACCTCCCCGAACGGTTCGCGTTGACCTACCGTGGCGACGACAGCCACGAACATCCCCCCATCATGATTCATCGCGCGCTCATGGGGTCGTTGGAGCGGTTTTTCGGCATCCTGATCGAACACTACGGCGGCGCCTTCCCCACCTGGCTGGCGCCGGTGCAGGCGATGCTCATCCCCATCAGCGCCGCCCAGCATGGCTATGCCGAGGCCCTCGCGTCGACGCTTCGGTCGGCGGGCGTCCGCGTCGAAATCGATCAGCGGAATGAAAAAATGGGGCTGAAAATCCGTGACGCGCAACTGCAGAAAACTCCCTACATGGTCATCGTCGGCGCCCGAGAGGCCGAACGACAGACCGTGTCGCTCCGGCTGCGCAGCGGCGAGCAGGTGGCCGATCTGTCCCAGCAGGCGTTGATCGATCGGCTTCGTGAAGAGATCACGAGTCGACGATCGTCCACCGCCCCGCCATCCTAAACCACACACGAAAGGAGTTCGCGTATCGCCACGAAACCACGAGTCAACAAGGAAATCAGAACCGACAAAGTCCGTGTCATCGGCGCCAAGGGCGACCAGCTCGGCATTCTCCTCGTCACCGAAGCGCTCCGCGCCGCCGAAGCTGAGTCATTGGATCTGGTCGAGGTCGCGCCCACCGCCACGCCGCCGGTTTGCCGGATCATGGATTATGGAAAATATAAGTATGAGCAGACAAAAAAACAGCATGCGGCCAAGCAGCATCAGCGCGGCACGCAGCTCAAAGAGGTCAAGTTCCGGCCCTATACCAGCCAGCATGATGTCGAGTATAAACTTCGGCATGTGCGCGATTTCCTGGCGGGGGGGCACAAGGTGAAACTGACGGTCATGTTCCGGGGACGGGAAATGGCGCATCAAGAGGCGGGGCTGGTCTTGCTGGACAGGTTGAAGACCGCCCTGGCCGAGGTGAGCACGCCGGATCATTCGCCGCGGACGGAGGGACGCAA
>JBGPUQ010000023.1:0-10994 GCA_041491185.1 Nitrospiria bacterium
GGAATCACCGGAATCTGTTGCCGCTTCGCCGCCTGCACCTCGGGATTGTCCGGTCGAACCGCGGATGACACCACCACCACCTGCGCCTCACCGATATTCGACGCCTCATGGCCGATGAAGACCCGCCCGCCGTGCGCTTCGATCCGTCGGGTTGTTTCGGAGGCCGCCATGTCGGAACCGGTGACCCGATAGCCGAGCGTCAGCAGCACTTCGGCGATGCCGTTCATGCCCGCGCCGCCGATCCCGACAAAGTGGATCTGCTGAATTTTTCGAAACAACCCTCGGCTCCGCTGTCCCGATCCGTTCGTCATCGCGTTCCGGCTCCGATCAACGCCTCACAGGCCTCGACGATGGTCTGCGCCGCCTCCGGCCGTCCCAGCCGACGGCTGGCCTCGGCCATCGCCGAGAGACGATCGTCATTCGACAACAGTTCGCGCAGGAGTTCGGCCAGACGGGGACCGGTCAATGCCGATTGTTCGCACAAGACCGCCGCGCCCTCCCGTTCCAGTTGCTGCGCATTATAATGTTGATGGCGGTGCGCGGCCTGCGGCAACGGAATCAGCACCGCCGGCTTCCCGCATGCCGTCAATTCCGCGATGGTCGTCGCCCCGGCCCGGCTGATCACGAGATCGGCCTGCGCATAGGCGTCGCCCATCGAATGAATAAAGGACTCGACCCGCCCGCCCACACCGCGCCGGTCATAGGCCTGCCGCACCCAGGTCAGATCCGCCTCTCCGGTCTGGTGAATAAACCAGATCGATTCGGTGAGGGAACCCAGGGCATCCAGCGCCTCGACCACCACCTGATTGATCGCATGGGCACCCTGACTGCCGCCCAGGATCAGCACCGTTCGATGCGCGGACGCTCCCTCGACCGATCCGACGGGGCGTTGCTCCTCCCGGCGGCACGACCCGCGTTGCCCGGCCTCCACGACTTCCCGACGGATTGGATTCCCGAGCACGACCAACCGCCGCGCCCACAAATGGCGGCGGGATCGCTCAAACGCGCCGATCACCAGATCCACCAGCGGCGCCAGCAACCGATTGGTCAACCCCGGGAACACATTCGGCTCGACCACCACGCTGGGGTAGCGCGCCAGGACGGCCATGAAGAGCAGCGGCCCGCTGGCATAGCCCCCGGTCCCGATCACCAGATCGGGGCGCAGCTCCCGCAACAGCCGCCACGACTCCCACAAACTCCGGGGTAATTGCGCGACCGCCCCCAGCGCTTTGCGACCGCGACCGATCCACCCCTCGACGCGGATCAGGACCAGCCGGTAACCGATCGCGGGCAGCAATCGGCTCTCCAGCCCCTTGGCCGTTCCGGCGAAGACCACATCGATGGAACGACGTCGTTGCCACTCCTGCGCGATCGCCACACCCGGAAAGAGGTGACCACCCGTCCCGCCGGCCGCGATCAAAATTTTCATCCGCTTCCCTTCTGTCGGGAAATCGCCAATAAGATCCCCACGGCGGCCAGATCGACAACCAATGACGACCCTCCGTAGCTGAGAAACGGCAGCGTCAATCCTTTCGTGGGCAGCGACCCGGTAACCACGGCGACGTTGAGCAACGCCTGCAACCCGATCATGGCGGTCATTCCCACGGCCAGATACCGAACGAACAGACCGTCCGCCCGGTAGGCAATCACCAACCCCCGCCACAAAAAGAGCGCGAACAAGAGCAACACGATCACGCTGCCGAGCAGACCAAACTCTTCGCCGATAACGGAATAGATAAAATCGGTATGGGGCTCCGGCAGGAAAAACAGTTTCTGCCGGCTCTCCCCCAATCCCATGCCGAACCACCCGCCCTGCCCGAAGGCCAGAAACGATTGGATCACTTGAAAACCTGAGGCTTGGGCATCGCTCCACGGATTGAGAAACGACAGGAGACGCTGCCGGCGATAGGGCGACCACAGAATCAACAGACTGACCAGGGGAACCAACGCGAAAAAGAGCCCGCCCAGATGAGCCATGCGCGCCTGGCCGACGAACAGCAGCACCATGGTCAGGGCGGCGATCACCACCGCCGTGCCCAGATCGGGTTCCCTGAGCACCAGCGCGGTCATCACCCCGCTGATCAAGAGCGGCGGCAACAGACCACGGCGAAACTCCGAGACCCGATCACCATGCGTCGCCAGGTAACGAGCCAGATAACAGACCACCGCCAGCTTCGCCAGCTCCGACGGCTGGATCGAAAAACCGCCGACCCGCAACCACCGGCGCGCGCCATTGACCGCCGACCCGATGGAGGGAATCAGCACCAGGACCAGGAGCACCGCGACACCGAGCAGTAACGGCACGGTCAACCGCTGCCAACTCCAGACGTTCATCCGAGAGACCACCGCCATCACCGTCAACCCGCACGCCACCCAGAGCAATTGCCGTTTGAAAAAATAGCCAGCGTCTCCGTACCGTTCCGACGCCACCGCCGAACTGGCGCTGTACACCATGACAACGCCGACAATCAGCAACATCACGGTGACACCCACCAGCAGGCGATCGCCCGCAGGCGGCGTCAACTCCCAGTGACCGGCATCATCTCGACGCGCCACGCCTCGTTCCCTCCATCATGCCAGCGCACCCACGGCGGATCGGAATCGTTCGCCCCGTTCGCGGTAGTCTCGGAATTGATCGAAACTGGCGCACGCCGGGGAAAAGAGCACCACGTCGCCCGCGACGACGGTCGCCGCAGCCGCACGGACGGCCTCATCCAGCGTCTCGACCTCTTCCAACGCGGTCGCGCCCGTCAGCGCGTCCGCCATCCGGCGCCTGGCGGAACCGAACAGCAGCGCCCGTCTGACCCGTTGCCCGACGGCAGGCCGCAACAGCTCGAAGTTGCCGCCCTTGTCGAGCCCGCCGCCGATCCACACGATCGGCCGGTCAAAACTCTCCAGCGCCCGAATGACCGCATCGACATTGGTGCCTTTTGAATCATTGATATAGAGCACCCCTTCACGATCCGCCACGGCCTCGAGACAGTGGGGCTGGCCCTGAAATGTTCGAATGGCCCGTTCGATGGCATCGGCGGGCAGGCCGATGGCTCGGGCCAATGCCGTGGCCGCCAGCGCATTCTGGAATAAATGCCGCCCCGGCAGCCGAAACGCCGTTTTGGGCCAGAGTGATTCCTGTCGTCCGCCGAGCCGGGCCGTCACCACACCGGCTTCGCACCACACCGATTCGCCCTCGACCAGCGACTCCGAGAACCAGATCGTGCGACAGGTCAGTTCACGACCCATGGCGGTCACGATCGGATCCGCCGCATTCAGCACGGCAACATCTCCGGGACCGGCATTGAGAAAGAGCCGCCGCTTGGCCGCGATATAATGCTCAAAATCAGGGTACCGATCCAGATGATCGGGCGTGATATTGAGCAGCGCCATATAGGTCGGGTGAAACGCGCTGATCGTCTCCAGTTGAAAACTGCTCACCTCCGCCACCACCAGTTCCCACGGCGTCGGCGGAAAGAGCGCCGTCGACAAGGGTTGGCCGAGATTTCCCCCCACAAAGACCCGGCGACCCGCCTCGGCCGCCATCGCGCCGATGAGCAGGGTGGTCGTGCTCTTGCCGTTGGTCCCGCTGATGGCGACACAGGGCGCCTCGATGAATCGCGCGGCCAGCTCCAGTTCGCCGATCACTTCGGGCGCCTCGCCCGGATGGGCGAGCGCGGCCCGCTGTCGCGCCGCCTGGAGCAGCGGCAGGTCGGACGGCACACCGGGGCTCACCACCACCAGATCCACATCGGTGAGCAACGTCAGCGCATGCGCCCCCAACACCAGCTCCACCCCCAACCCCTTCAGTTCGGCGATCGCCGCACCGAGCAATGACTCATCGCGAAGGTCGGTGACGGTCACCGATGTGCCGAGCGCCACCAGCAGCTTGGCCGCCGCCGTGCCGCTTCGGCCGGCCCCGATGACCAGGGCCCGCCTGGGGGCGGAACCTCCCGACGACATCCACGATGTCATGCTCTGCGATGCCATGTTCCCCATGCGCACTCGTCGTCTTGAAAGACCGGTCTCCAACACCCTACCGCAATTTCAACGTGCTCAGACTCAGCAAAGCAAGCACAACAGCAATGATCCAGAAACGGACGACCACCTGCGGCTCCGCCCACCCCTTCAACTCGAAATGGTGGTGCAGCGGCGCCATCAGAAAAATCCGTTTTCCCCGCGACTTGAACGACACCACCTGAAAAATGACCGACAACGCCTCCGCGACAAAAATGCCGCCCACCAGGACAAGGAGAAACTCCTGCTTCGTCATCACGGCCACGGCGCCCAGCGCGCCGCCCAGCGGCAATGAACCGACATCACCCATGAAGACCGAGGCCGGATAGGTGTTGTACCACAGAAATCCGATGCAGGCGCCGAGCATCGCGCCGCAAAACACCGCCAGCTCTCCGGCCCCCTCGATATGGGGAATCAACAGATACTCGGCGAACTTTTTGTTGCCCACCACATACGCGACGATGGTAAACGCCATCGTCCCCACGGCCAGGGGGCCGATCGCCAGCCCATCAAGCCCATCCGTCAGGTTCACGGCATTCGACGCGCCAACGATCACCAGCACAATGAACAGCACATACCATCCGCCGAGATTGGCCTGAACGGTTTTAAAAAATGGGACATTGAGCGTCATCGGATAATCGGTCAACCAGGCCAGCATCAGCGCCAGCACCAACGCCACCACCACTTGCAACCCGAATTTGTACCGGGCCGTCAACCCTTCCGAGCGCCGCCGGATCACCTTGAAATAATCATCCGCAAACCCGATCGCCCCGAAGCCGATCACCGCCGCCATGGCCAACCACACATAGAGGTTGCGTAGATCGGCCCACAGCACCGTGGCCATCAGGAGCGAGAGGATCATCAAGAGACCGCCCATCGTCGGCGTCCCCGCCTTGCGTTGATGACTCTGCGGCCCTTCCTGCCGGATCCGTTGTCCGATCTGGTACCGCTGCAAGAACCGGATCAACATCGGACCGAAGAGAAAACTGATGACCAACGCCGTCAACACGGCATAGATCGTCCGAAAGGTGATGTATCGAAACACATTAAAGAGCGCGAACTTGGTGTGAAACGAATATAATAATTGGTACAGCATCAGTGATCCCCGGCCCCCGCCTGTCCGCCCGCGTGGTTTTTTTCGATGCCATCAAGCAATCGTTCCATCCGCATGGCCCGCGAGCCCTTGATCAACACCAGATCGCCGGGCTGCAACTCCCCGCGCCGGAACCAGTCCTGCAACAGCGCGTGCGCCGCATCGACATCCCCGCAGCGATGCACCGCGCCGGCGGCCAACCCGCCCGCGATGGCGCCGTCAGCAATGCCTTGAGCCTGCGGACCGACCGTCACCAGCCGATGCACCCCCACGGCCGCCGCCCGTCGACCCAACTCCTCATGCCAGCGCCGAGCCTCCGGCCCCAGCTCCAACATATCGCCCAGCACCGCGATCACCCGTCCCCCGCCGGCCAGTTGCCTGGCGGTTTCGAGCGCGCGCTGCCCCGAGAGGGGATTCGCATTGTAGGCATCCAGCAAGAGACCGACGCCGCCCGGCAGCCGGCGGAATTCCGAGCGCATGGCGGGCAGTTGAACCTGTTCCAGCCCGGCGATGATCTCCTCCGGCTCAACCCCCACCTGGAGTGCCGCCGCCACGGCCGCCGCCGCATTGGAGACGTTATGAACACCGACCACCGGGAGGGAGAGTTCCACCCGACCACCTGTCCACTGGAGACGAATCCGCTGCCGGGGCGGCTCTCCCGCCTCCATCGCCATCACCGCTCCCCACACCTCCGCCGAAGAGGACATTCCAAAGCTCACGCTGCGACCGCGACAGCGTCGGTGCAGCCACTCGTACGAGTCGTCATCCCGGTTGAGCAGCGCGACCCCATCGACCGGCAGCCCGTCCAGCAATTCCGCCTTCGCCGCCCGGACCCCGTCGAGATCACCCAGAAACTCCACGTGAGCCGGGCCGATATTGGTGATGATCCCGATCGTCGGTCGGGCCAACTCGCAGAGCCGGGTCAATTCGCCGCGATGGCTGATCCCCAATTCATACACCGCCGCCGCATGGCCGGCGGTCAGTCCCAGCAGCGTCAACGGCAATCCGATCTGGTTGTTAAAATTCCCCTGGCTTTTGTGCACCGAATACCGACGGGACAGAATGGCGGCGGTCATCTCCTTGGTCGTCGTCTTGCCGTTGCTTCCTGTCACGCCGATCACCGGCAGCACAAACCGGTTGCGGTGCGCGATCGCCAGCGCCTGCAAAGCCCCGAGCGGGTCGGCCACCCCGAGCACCGGCTTGGTCGTCGGATGATGGGCCAGCCATCGTCGACCCGCACCGAGTTCGACAATCGCGCCGGCAGCGCCTCGATGAAGCGCCTCCGCAACAAACTCATGGCCGTCGAACCGGGGTCCCTTCAGGGCAAGGAAATAATCGCCCGCCTGCAGCGCCCGCGTATCGGTCGACAATGCCGAGAGCCACTCCTCCTGGCGTCCCGCCAGCAACACCGCGCCCAACAGAGGGACCAGTTCCTTCACCGAGAAGGCCGGCTGCAGCATCGATCTCATGGAAGCAGCGTTTTCCTCAACCGGCATCGTCGTCACACATCGCCTGGATGGTCGTTGCACTTCTGATTCGTTTTCGATCGCTGACGACACGCCGATCATCTCTTCGCACAGCGAGCCCGGAGCGCCTCGCGGGCCACGGCCCGGTCATCAAAGGGATGGCGCACCGTCCCGATGATCTGGTAATCCTCATGTCCCTTGCCCGCGATGACCACCGCGTCTCCCGAACGGGCCGTCTCAATGGCCTGCGCAATGGCGGCGCGCCGCTCTTCGACCACCCAATGGCGTTGCATCCGTCGGGCCCCTCCAACCGGCTCGGGCGGGCCTGTCACGCCCGATTCGATTTCACGAAGGATGGCGCCCGGCTCTTCCGATCGGGGATTGTCGGAGGTCAAGACCACGAGGTCGGCCCATTCGGCGGCCACCCGTCCCATCTTGGAGCGTTTTCCCCGATCGCGGTCGCCGCCGCAACCGAAGACGACGATCAGGCGGCCCGACGGCTGCAACTCCCGCACGGCCATCAGGAGCCGACACAAGGCATCATCCGTGTGCGCATAGTCGACGATGACACCAAACGGCTGCCCCTCATCAATCTTCTCAAACCGGCCGGGCACCTGTGTCATCCGTCGAAGACCGTCCTGAATCACCGATGGCGCATAGCCTGAGGCAAGCCCGACACCGACGGCCGCCAGAAGATTCGGCACGTTGAAGCGGCCGATCAACGGCGAATGGATCGGGAAGCGCCCGCCGGGGCTGACGACCGAACCGCGGATGCCGCTCCAGTCGACCACCAACTCGTCGATCGTCACATCCGCGCCCGGCTCGACCCCGTAGGTCAGCGTGTTCACGCGCGTCTCGGCAATCAACCGGCGTCCCCATGCATCATCCCGGTTCACCACCGCCCATGCCCCGGTTTTTCCATAACGGCCGCTCGCCAACCCCGTGAACAGCGTCTGCTTCGCCGCGAAATAGTCGTCCATCGATTGATGAAAATCGAGATGGTCCTGCGTCAAATTGGTAAAGACCGCCACATCAAAGAGACACCCCTCAACCCGTCCCAACGCCAGCGCGTGGGATGAGACCTCCATGACGGCCGCGCCCATGCCCTCCCGGACCATCTGCGCCAGCAGCCGCTGCAGTTCGATCAGATCGGGCGTCGTGTGGGAGGCGGTCAACTGCCGCTCTCCGATCCGATAGCCGATCGTCCCGATCAGGCCCGCCGGCTCGCCCGCCGCGGAAAAGATCGACTGGACCAGATAGGAGGTCGTGGTTTTGCCGTTCGTCCCCGTAATGCCGACCAGCCGAAGGCGGCGGCTCGGTTCACCGTAAAACGACGCCGCCAATCGACGGAGCGCCTGACGGCTGTCATCGACACACAGCAAGCAGGGCGCGGTCGGTAATTGTTCGAGCAACCTCCGGTCTTCGATGACGGCCCCGACGGCCCCGCGCCGGAACGCGTCCGCGACAAAATCATGACCGTCGCGGCGCAATCCCCGGAGCGCGATAAAAAGCGCGCCCGGCGTGACCGCCGAAGAATCATCGGTCAAATCGGTCACCTCCGCAGAGAGAGCACCCTGCACCACCGGCCGATCGAGCAGATCAGCCATCTCACGCAATTTCATTCAACACTCATCACCGCGCTCACCGTCGCCTCCGGAAGCGTCACGGGAAGCATGCCGGCCACGGCCACACGCGAACGATCGATGTCCATCGAACGGACCGGCCGGGCCGGTTCTTTCTGCCGGACCGATCGGGCCAATTGAACCGGCCGGGAGGAGCCCGGCGCGGACTGAGGCACCACCCCCAGATAATGCAGCGCCTCGCCGGCGATCTGATGAAAGAGCGGCGCGGCAACCGTGCCTCCCCATCCTTTGCCATTGGGCTCATCGACCACCACCAGCAGGACGAATTTTGGCGATTCGGCCGGGACAAACCCGATAAACGAACTCACCACCGCTTGCGGATCATAGCGATGGGTCTGGGGATTGATTTTCTGCGCAGTGCCCGTTTTCCCCGCCACTCGAAAACCGGTCAACGACGCTTTCGCGCCCGTCCCTTCCGACTCACTCACCGACACCAGCATCTCGCGCAACTGTTCGGTTATCTGCGCGGAGACCACCCGACGAACGGGATCGACACTGGCCGGCCGACTGACCGAACCGTCCGCTGCCACCACAGCCTCCACCAGATGGGGCCGAACCAACCACCCACCATTGGCGATGGCCGCATACGCGGTGACAAGCTGGAGCGGCGTGATCCCCAACTCCTGACCGATGGCATGCGACGCCACCGACAGGCCGGACCACTGGGACACCGGACGCAAGAGGCCGCTCGCCTCACCCTCAAGGTCGATCCCCGTTCGTTGGCCCAACCCGAATGCCGTCAACCAATAGCGGAGCCGCTCGGCTCCCAACCGCATCCCGATCTTGGCCGCACCGATATTGCTCGAATGCTGGATGATCTGCTGCGGCGTCAGAAAACCGTAAGGCTGATGGTCATGCAGGCGCGAGTTGGCCACGATCATGGTGCCTTGCTCGCAATCAATCCGCTCATTGAGATCGACGACACCGTCCGTCAGGGCTCCGGCCAGGACCAACGGTTTGACGGTCGATCCCGGCTCGTAGAGATCGGTGATCGCCAGGTTTCGCCACTGGCCCGCATCCAATCCCGACACCTGGTTGGGGTTAAATTCGGGCCGAACGGCCATCGCCAGGATCGCACCGGTATTGGGTTCCATCATGATGGCGATCGCCCGTTTGGCATTGGTTTCTCGGATCACCGCATCGAGCGCCCGCTCGGTCGCATACTGAATCACCGCATCCACCGTCAGGCGCAGATCCTTCCCTTTCGTCGGTTGTTTGGGCCATCGCCCCTTGGGAAAGATGATGCGACCGGTTGCGTCGCGCTCCACCGCCACCCACCCCCGTTCGCCGCGGAGCAGACGATCGTAGCTGCGCTCGATGCCCTCCAGCCCCTGGTTATCCAGTCCGGCAAACCCGATCAGATGGGACATCAGCGATCGGTTGGGATAGAATCGCCGGCTTTCGGCCACCACACCGATCCCTTCCCCGCCCAACTCCAGCGCCGCCTGCGCACGGGCGGGCGAAGCGTGGCGATCTATCCACACAAACGACCGGTCAGTCGAAAGCCGCCGGATCACGTCGCCTTTGGGTTGCCCCAAGATTCCCGCCAGTTCGGTACCAAGAGCGACGGGATGTTCGATCGAAGTCGGCACGGCAAAGATCGATGGCAATTCGGTATTCATCGCCAACACCCGCCCTTGTCGATCATAAATGGTTCCCCGCTCCGCCTCCACCGCGACGAGTCGCTCCTGCTGCCGCACCGCCCGTTTGGCCAGTTCCTCCCCCCGAATCACCTGCAAATCAACGACCCGCCATCCCAGTAGCAAGACCATCACTCCGAACAACGCCGCCACGCCAAAGAGGCGAAGCTGGAACTGCCGAGTGGACTGCTCTTCGGCACACCGCCACTGCACCCGTCGCTTCACGGTTGCCGCTCCAGCCGGGCCAATCGTTTCGTTTCGGCCAGTGCGATCGCCGAATCAGCCGGCCGATCGACATGGACCAATTGAATCTGACCGGGCTCCGCATGGACGAGACCCAGACGCGCCGTCGCCAACTGCTCGATTCGGTCCAACGACGACAGCGACGCGCTCTCAAGAATCAGCGCGCGATGGCGTTGCATCTCCTGATCCCGAACCTTTCGGAGTTCGCCGACTTCATAACCGAGCGACACGACGGCGCTCCGCTCCCAGACGGCCATCATCATCGCCACGATAAGCCCGCACCCGATCCACACCCATCGGTGACGCCACGACAGGCCCCACGCGGCGCGCCCGGCCGGCGATCGTTTTCGTCGCCCACGGGGACGAGAACCGCCCGGCCCTTGACGAAGCCAGCCGCGCACCGACGCAAACCCGGTCATCCGGACACCCGCACAACCGCCCGAAGCTTGGCGCTGCGGGCCCTCGGATTCTGATCGAGATCGCTCTCGACCGGCCGAAGCGGCCGTTTGGTCAAGAGCTCGACAACAGGAGCCCCTCCCGCTTGCGTCTTCGCCGACATCGCGCGAAACTGCCATTTCACGATTCGATCTTCGAGCGAATGAAACGTCAACACACAGAGCCGCCCACCCGGAACCAGACAACGAACGGCCGCCTCCAACGCCCCCTCCAACCCTTCCAGTTCTCGGTTCAGGGTGATGCGGAGCGCTTGAAACGTCCGGGTCGCCGGATGGAGTCGACCATAGCGGGCGGACGGCGGCACCGCCCGTTCAATCACCGAGGCCAACTGACCCGTCGAAGTGATCGGCGCGACGCGTTGCTGGGTGGCGATGGCTCGCGCGATCCGATGCGCCCATCGCTCCTCACCCAATTGCTCAATGAGCGCACATAACTCCGATTCCGA
>JBGPUQ010000024.1:0-10642 GCA_041491185.1 Nitrospiria bacterium
ATCGGAGCGGTCGTGCTGGCTCTTCCGGAGGGAGAGGCGCGGTTGGGTCAGGAATCACTGTTTGTCCTTTCGTGGATCACGGTCCGACTGATCAGCCTGCTGTGCCGGGGGCTGCAGATGGAATGGGCGCGGGAATCGATGGTCCGGGACGCGATCCGACGCGGGATCAAGGAAATCATCGGCCGAGAGCTGCCGGCGCCGGAGGCCTGTCGACTGGGTGTCGAGGTGATCGCCGGCCGTCTCTCCGCCGCGTCCTGCCGCCTCTATGGCCGAGGGCCTCGGATGAGCGGCTGGCTGGCTCAGGCGTCATCTCCGGCCGGTCGGGTGGGGTGGGCTGATCCACGCTCGTTGCGCGATCCCGTCATGCTAACGGCGGTTTCGCTCGAGCCGCTGCCGCTGATTCAGGGTTCCATTCAGTCGGGCGGACGATGGGAGGCCGGCGGCGAGGCGGGTCTGCTCTATGTGCCATTTTCGCTGGGATTGCAGGGTGACGGAGTGTTCGTGATTGAAGGCCGCGGCATTGAACAGTGGAGCACACAGTTGATCGAACTGCTCAAAGAGATGGGGCAACTCCTTGGCACGGTGGCCCAGCGTGTGACGGAGGGCTGACGATGAAGGAGAAAAAACCGGTGACCGTCGAGATCTTTGGCCAGCAGTACACCCTGCGCGGCGATGCCGAAGAGCGCTATGTGCAGGACCTTGCGCGGTTCGTCGATAAAAAGATCCGGGAGGTCGCCGCCCACGCCAAGGTCAACGACCCGGGAAAACTGGCGATTCTGTCGGCCATTAACATCGCCCACGACTATTTTCAACTCCGCGAAGACCAGCAGCACCATCACATGGCGATCCGGCAGATCGGACGAAAGACCCGGGATATCATCGACAGTATTGAGGGGGAGTTCGACGATCTTCACCTGCACTAACGCCTGTGCGAGTAATATGGATGCGTACATCCGATGAGGGGATCGGGGGGAGAGCCGGATTCTTCCCCCGAATCTAATAGACGCGGCTTGATTTTCGGGAACAGCTTTGCTAGGGTGGGAAGGAATTTGAGTGTTCATAGGCGAATCTGGCTGGTTCTACTCAAGGATATTGGGTGTGATTGGGACGAGTGAGTTGCAACATTTGGAATGCGCCACCGACTGGATGACAGAGACGAGAGATGTGTAACCGTGATGGCGGCCGCCTCAAGACCGAGGGGCTGCGCGAGATAAGACCAGCTCCGATCGGCGTCATGATGCCGCGCCTGCTGGACGAAGCTTTCCGGATCGAATCGTGCCTGGTGCCGTGAGATCCGGCCATCATCGGGTTCGTGGGCCATCTCTCCGCGGCGGAGGCCGCGGCGGCTGGTTTGTCGTGCTGCGGTTCGATCGCGTTTTTCTGTTGCATTCCTGATCCCATCACCACCCACCGCGGATGATTACCTCATCGGCGGCTTCCTGCCAGCTGGCGTCGTCTGTCTGTGCTCCGGGGAACGGACCGCATCATGGGTTCGACGTCTCGGGGAGCCATCATGTGTCTGATGATTGAATCGGAGAATTTTGGCGAAGGGGAGGAGGAGCCGTGGAATTACTACTGGTGAGTGGTGTTCTCCTGATCGGCGGAGGAGCCATGGGTTGGTTGATCGGGGGCTGGCAGAGAGCCCGCCGTGTCCGGCAACTGATGGCCGATGCGGAGCAGCAGGCCCAGCGTCTGCTCGATGACGCGACCCGTGACGCGACCGTCCGACGAAAAGACGCCGAGTTGGCCGCCAAAGAATTGCTCCTCCAGGCGCAAACCACCGCGGAGGAGGCCGTCGGACAACGACGGAACGAGCTGGCCAATCGCGAGCACCGTCTCCTGCAGCGCGAGTCCCAGCTGGAGCGGCGGACGGCGGCGACCGATCGGCGTGAATCGGAGCTGCGCCATCAGGAACGGGACATCGGACAACGGGAAAAGAGCGTGGGGGAGAAGGAAGCGCGCTATACGCGGTTGTTGAAGGAGCAACAGGAGGGGCTTGAACGGCTGGCTGGAATGACCGCCGAAGAGGCCATGCGGCAGCTCATGGCGGTGATGGAGCAGGACGCCAAATTAGAAGCGGCCAAACGCTTGCGGCAAATTGAGGAAGAGACCAAGGAACTTGCCGAGCAGCGGGCCCGGGAAGTGATCGTCGATGCGATGCAACGAATCGGCGGCGATTGTGCGGCCGAGGTGACGGTGTCGATCATTCAACTCCCGAACGATGAGATGAAAGGGCGGATCATCGGAAAAGAGGGCCGCAATATTCGCGCGCTGGAAGCCGCCACGGGCGTCGACATCATCGTCGATGATACCCCGGGAGCCGTGGTCATCTCCGCGTTTGATCCGCTGCGCCGGGAGATCGCCCGCCTGTCGTTGGAACAACTGATGGCGGATGGCCGAATCCATCCGCCCCGGATTGAAGAGGTGGTCGAGAAGGTCAAAAAAGAAATGGATGCCTTCATGGTGGAGGAGGCGGAAAAGATCATGCTGGAGCTGGGTGTTCAGGGCGTGCATCCGGAACTGGTCAAGGTTCTGGGGCGACTGCGGTTTCGAACCAGCTACGGCCAGAACAATCTGCTCCACGCCCGGGAGGCGGCCTATCTGTGCGGTATGATGGCCGAAGAATTGGGGTTGGACGTGAAACTGGCCAAGCGATCGGCGCTCCTGCATGATATCGGCAAGGCGCTCAGCCATGAAGAGGAGGGGACCCACCCCAATATCGGTGCCGACCTTGCCCGAAAATATGGTGAATCGCCCAAAGTGGTCAATGCGATCGCCGGCCATCACGGCGACATCGAGTTTATCTGCCCCGAAGCGGTCCTGGTGGCGGTGGCGGAGGGGTTGTCGGCGGCCCGGCCAGGCGCCCGACGGGAACAGTACGAATCCTACATCAAACGATTGAAGCAGCTCGAAGGGCTGGCGGTCTCCTATGCCGGCGTCGAGAAGGCCTATGCGATCCGGGCGGGCCGGGAAGTCCGGGTCATTCTCCGGCATGAGGATCTGTCCGATGTGCAGGCGGCGCAGATCGCCCGGGATCTGGCGCATCGCATCGAAAAAGAGATGACCTATCCCGGACAGATCAAGGTCACGGTCATCCGGGAAAGCCGGTATGTGGAAGTGGCGAAATGACGGACGGCGTGGGTCTGAAGGTGTTGCTGATCGGCGATATCGTCGGCGATCCCGGTCGACGGGTCATCGCGCATCGGCTCGCGGAAATCAAAGCCGCGCACGGCATTGATCTCGTCATCGGGAATGCGGAGAACGCGGCCGGCGGTTTCGGCATCACCCCGAAGATTGCCGAGGAGCTCTTTACCATGGGCATCGACGTGCTCACCACGGGCAACCACGCGTGGGATAAACGGGAAGCGGTGGATTACATCGCCAAGGAACGGCGGATTCTGCGCCCCGCCAATTATCCGGAAACGGTGCCGGGGCTTGGCCGTTATGTGGTGGACATGGGGCCGGTCGGAAAAATCGGCGTCCTGCAGTTGATGGGGCGGGTCTTCATGCCGATGACCGATTGCCCGTTTCAGGCCGCCCGACGGGAGTTGGAGTGGCTGCATGCCGTGACGCGGATCATCATCGTGGATATGCACGCGGAGGCCACGTCGGAGAAACGGGCCATGGGATGGTTCCTTGACGGGCAGGTCAGCGCGGTGCTCGGCACCCATACCCATGTGCAGACGGCCGATGAAGAAATTCTTCCGCAGGGCACCGCCTACCTGACGGATGTCGGAATGACCGGCCCCATGGCCTCGGTCATCGGCATTACGCCGACATCGGCGATCGAGAAATTCCTGACCCAGATGCCCAAACGATTTGAAACGGCGTCCGGCCCCGCGATTCTACAGGGCGCCATTGTGACGGTGGACCAACGATCGGGCCGAGCCGTCGCCATCGAGCGACTCCAGGTGAGAGAAACGCCGTCAGGTTGATTGACAGGGGGGCATGATGCGTTATCGGACGGGACAAGCCATAGTGCTGACTGCCGGCATTGCCATGGGATTGCTCGGGGGCGCCTGCGGTCGTTCGGCGGATAAACTCGTGCATGCTGGCGTCGACAAGTTCAAACAAAAAGATTACAACGGAGCCATCGCGGACTTCACTCAGACGCTCTCGCTCGATCCGAGTGATGCGGCGACCTACTTCAACCGTGGGCTTGCGAAGGATGCGAAGGGGGACTATGATGGCGCCATCGCGGACTATACGCAGGCGATAGCGCTCAATCCGAAGTATGTGGCGGCTTACGGTAACCGCGGGGTTACGAAGGAGAAAAAAGGGGATGACGACGGTGCGATCACTGATTTTACCCAAGCGCTCGCACTCGATCCAAAGGATGCGCAGGCCTACGGTGCGCGTGGGCTTGTGAAGCTTTTCAAAGGAGATGACGACGGCGCGATTGCGGACTCCACCCAAGCGATTGCGCTCGCTCCGAAGGATGCTAGGGCCTACTACAACCGTGGGCTTGTAAAGCGTACCAAAGGAGACGACGACGGTGCGATTACAGACTTCAACCGAGTGATTGAGCTGAATCCGAAGGATGCTAGGGCCTACGTTGCCCGCGCGGGCGTGAAGCTTCAGAAAATGGATGACGACGGCGCGATCACCGACTTGACCCAGGCAATTGCGCTGGATTCCAAATATGCGATGGCCTACGACAGCCGTGGGCTTGCAAAGCATGCTAAAGGGGACTACGAGGGGGCAATGGCCGACATTACCCGGGCAATATCGCTCAATCCAAAGGAGGCTCATGCCTATGCGGATCGTGGAAGTTTGGAATATGATCGGCAAGCCTGGGTGGCGGCACTAGCGGATTATCGAAAAACCCTTGACCTCTTTCAGTCCGGGTACACCTATCATAACCTGTCCCACCCTGGGCAGACGTCTGTTCCCTATCACCATATTCGCATCTGGCTCATTCAGTCCCATTTGGGCGAGCGAACCGCCGCGACCCAGGACCTGCAAGCCTATTTGATGGGACAATCGGCTCAAGAGGCATGGCCGCTGCCAGTGATGGCCTATTTGATCGGCCGAATTTCTGATCAAGCTCTTCTGGCCGCAGCCCGAACGGCTGATGAGAAAACGACCAACGACCAGCTCTGCAGAGCGTTCTTTTATATCGGCAGCCGACGGCTGATCGAAGGCGATCGGCCGGGGGCTCAGCAGATGTTGGAGCAGGCCGTGCAGCGCTGTCCGCACACGGTTGATGAATCCCTCAGCGCCGTGGTAGGGTTAGCCGCGATGAAGAGCGCGAAGACGAGCCTGCACAAACCCTAGGGCCCTGGCGGCCAATTATTTTTTGGCGCCGACGGCTGCAGGTGAGGCAGTGGCCGGGGTGAGCGGCGCCGCCAGCAAGATTGAGACGTTGCTGGACGAGTTGTTGGCAACGGCCAGATCGGTTCTGCCGTCTTGATTGAAATCGGCCGACGCGATTGCGATCGGTCGGCGATCGGCATGGTAGAGCCGGGGTTTTTCAAACAGCGCGTTGCCTTTGCCGAGGAGAATGGAGATCTCGCCGCTGCCGGTGTTGGCGACCGCGAGATCGTTCTTCCCGTCGCCGTTGAAATCGCCGATGGCGATGGCCACCGGCTCCACTTCTCCGCTCAGCGTTGCCGATGGTTCGCTGAACGTCCCCCGTTCCCGGCCCAGCAGAATCATGATATTATTCGCAAAGGGAATGACGGCGGCCAGATCGGGATACCGGTCGTTGTTGAACGAACCCAGCGCAGCGAAGATCGGTCGCGATTTGGCCGCGTATCGGCCGCCCAGCCGCAGCGTGCCGTTCCCGACGCCCAGAAAGACGGCGATGCTGCTGGTCATCGGGCCGTGGTTGGAGACGATCACGTCGAGATGGCCGTCTCCGTCCAGGTCGGAGAGCAACAGCGCGGTCGGCGTATCGCCGGGATCATAGTTGCCCGTTTGCGTGAAGGTTCCATCGCCGTGTCCCGCGAAGACCAGCAGGTGGTCGAACCGCAACGCCACCACGAGGTCGGTCTTCCCGTCATGGTCCAGGTCGCCCGCCCCGATGGCCATCGGCGACCGGCCGACCGGCAGGAAGGTCGGTTTCCGAAATGAGCCGTCGCGGTTGCCCAGCAGGATCGACACGTCATCGCTCTGATTGTCCGTTGCGGCAAGATCCAGCACGCCGTCGCCGTTGAAATCGCCGACCGCCAGATTCCGTGGGCGGGCGCCCGTCGGGTACATGGCGTGGTCGCTGAATTCGCCGTCGGATTTTCCCAGGAGCACTGAGATGTTGTCGCTGTTGCTGTTCGTCGTCACGAGGTCAAGGATCCCGTCGCCGTTCAGATCGATCGTGAGGATCGAGGTCGGATTGAGTCCGACATGATAGTGGGCGGGCGGCTGGAAGAGGAACGGCTCGTTCTCAATGGGCGTCGTCGTGCAGCCCGCCGCCAACAGGAGCCAGAGAACGAGTCCGGCGGCGCCTGCGGTCGCAGCCGTCGGCCGCCCCCGCTCCGCTCCCGATCTCGCGGAACGGTGCGTCACAGCTCCACGCCGGCGAGGCGCATGGTATAGAGATGATGATAGAGGCCTTTGCGTTCGAGCAATTCCGGATGGGTCCCGACTTCGGCCAACCGTCCTTTATCGAGGACCAAGATCCGATCGGCGTTTTGAATCGTGGTCAACCGGTGGGCGATGACGAACGTGGTCCGCCCCTTCATGAGCCGTTCCAACGCCTCCTGAATCAGCAGTTCCGATTCGTTGTCGAGGGACGAGGTCGCTTCATCCATCAGCAACAGTCGGGGGTTTTTCAGGATCGCCCGGGCGATGGCGATCCGTTGCCGTTGGCCGCCGGAGAGCCGGATGCCCTTTTCGCCCACGATCGTCTCGTAACCCTTCGGCAGTCCGGCAATGAAGCCGTGAATGTTGGCCGCCTGGGCGGCGGCCACCATCTCTTCTTCGGTGGCGGAGAGCCGGCCGTAGAGGATATTCTCCCGAATGGTGCCGCCGAAGAGGTGCGTCTCCTGCGGGACGAATCCGATTTGTTGATACAGTGACGCCAATTGCACCGTCCGGATGTCGTGTCCGTCTATTTCAATCCGGCCCTCGGTTGGATCGTAAAAGCGGTGGAGCAACTGGATCATGGTGCTCTTGCCGGCCCCGCTCGGCCCGACCAGCGCGATGAGCGAGCCAGGCGCCACATCGAACGAAAGGTCCCGCAACACCGGAGTGTCGGGTGCGTACCAAAAGCTGACGTGGTGGAAGGCGACGCGTCCGACGATGGGAGGAAGCAGCGGGGCGCCGGGGAGCTCCGCGACTTCCGGCGTGGTGTCCAAGATTTCGAAAACCCGTTGGGTCGCTCCCTGGACCTCTTTGACCTGTGAAAACAGGTGGGCGAAGGCGCCAAATGGGCCGATCAAAATACCGGCGATCAGGAGGAAGGCGGCGAGATCACCCGGGGTGATGGCGCCGGATTCGATCTGATGAGCGCCGTACCAAAAGACGCCCACGGCGGAGCCGAAGGTGAGCAGGGTGATGAAGGGCACGAACACCGCCAGGACCTTGGCCCGCTGCAGGGCGGTGACGGTGGCTTGGCCCACCTGATGCTGGAAGCGGCGGCCTTCATGCGACTCGGCGACGAACGATTTGACCACCCGAATGCCCGAGACCACCTCTTCGAGAATCGTCGAGACATCGGCCGTTCGATCCTGAATCACCGTGGAGAGTTTTTTGAGTCGCCGACCGAAGAACCATCCGGTGGCGGCGATCAGCGGCAACACGCCGAGAATCAATACGCAGAGCCGCCAGTTGATGTAGAAGAGAATCCCCACCCCGCCGATGAGCGTGACGATCTGCTTGGCCAGGTTGATGGGAACCTCGGTCGTAAAGCGCTGAATGACCTGGACGTCGCTGGTCAGCCGGGAGATCAGTTCGCCCGTGCGCCGTGTGTTAAAAAAACCGATGGAGAGGTGGGTCAAATGGCGGAAGAGATGGGTCCGAAAGTCCATGACCACGTGTTGTCCGATCGAGGCCACCCAATAGCTTTGCCCCATGGTCAGGAGCGACTGGCAGACCATCAAGACCATGATGGCGGTGATCGAGGCGGAGAAGCTCAGCGGCGCGGCATGGCCGGACAACGCATTGATCACGTCCCGAACGATCCAGAGCATCGCCAGGTTCAATCCCGCCACGCCCATCATGAAGAGCGCGGCGAGGCTCATGGTCAGCCCGTACGGGCGAATAAAGGGCAGGAGGCGTTTGATGGGGGTCATCGTTCCTGTCGGTCGTCGGTGCGCGTGTTGCAGGCCTCAATGTTCTATCATGCCGGCGCTGAAAATGATAGCTCCCGCTTCTCCCCCAGCGGGCCCGGCCGCGTTGATTCGTGTCGGACGGACCCCACGGCCATGATTTACAGCGTGTCGTCCAATTGCCTATAATGGAACCCTTCGGCTCAACCGGAGGGAACAACCGTTGATCTCCAGGCAGGGAAACGTCAGATGAGCGAGATGCCCGCGACCCGGCGGATTCTCACCGTCTCGGTACTGAACGGGCTGGTGAGGGAACGGCTGGAAACCGCCTTCGGCGACCTCTGGGTGGAGGGGGAGATCTCCAACCTGCGCATTCCTCCCTCGGGCCATCTCTATTTTTCGCTCAAGGATCAATCCAGCCAGATTCGGGCCGTGGTCTTTCGCGCCCGAGCGGGTCGTGGACTGAAGTTTGTCCCCGCCGACGGGCAGGCCGTGCTGGCCCGGGGTCGTCTGACGGTCTATGAACCGAGGGGGGATTATCAGCTCATCGTCGACTATCTGGAGCCGGTCGGGGTGGGGGCGCTCCAGGCGGCCTTTGAGCAGTTGAAGGAGCGGCTTGCCGCCGAAGGACTGTTCGATCAGGCCCGAAAACGGCCGTTGCCGTTGTTGCCGCGCCGCGTCGGGATCGTCACCTCGCCGACCGGCGCCGTCATCAACGACATGCTGACGATTCTGGCCCGTCGGTTCGCCAATCTGCAGATTCTGATCAATCCGGTGCCGGTTCAGGGCGAGGGAGCGGCGGCCCGGATTGCGGCCGCCATCGATGAGCTCAATGCCATCGGCAACGTCGAGGTGATCATCGTCGGACGGGGCGGCGGATCGTTGGAGGATCTCTGGGCGTTTAATGAGGAGGTGGTGGCGCGGGCCATCGCGCGGTCGACGGTCCCCGTCATCTCGGCGGTCGGTCACGAGACGGATGTGACGATCGCCGATTTTGTCGCCGATCTCCGCGCGCCGACACCGTCGGCCGCGGCCGAACTGGTGGTTCGGACGAAGGCGGAATTCTCTGCGCATCTGGAACAGCTCCGCCGGCAATTGTCCCAGGCGGTTCGGCGGCAGGTTGAGCGGTGGCGCGACTGGGTGCGCCAGGAGCGGCGGGCGTTGATCGATCCCACGCGCGCCGTCGAATCGGCGTGCTTGAGAGTCGACGATCTGGACCACCGGCTGCGGTTGGCGCTTCGTCGATCCCTGGGGGGGCGGCGGGAGCGGATGGTCGTGCTGGCGCAGCGACTCCATGCCCGCACGCCGCGCGATGTCATCCGGGAGGCGCGCCTGCGGCTGGATCAGTGGCGGGCGCAGCTCGCGCAGCAGATGCGAACGCGACGACACGGCTGGCGCACCGTGGTGGAAAACTGGGCGGCCCAATTGCACCACTTGAGCCCGTTGGCGATTTTGAGTCGGGGCTACAGCATTGCGCATCGGCTCCCGGACGGCGCCATCATCCGGTCGGCCCGGTCGGTGACGCGCGGCAGCCGTCTGAGGCTCGTGTTGCATGAGGGAGAGCTGGAGGCTCGGGTTGAAACGATTACCGGTGAGTGATGGTGTCCCCGTTTGGCGCCGGCGCGGTCACGCAGGATTTCATTCTTCGGCAACGGTGTGTATAATAAGCCGCCATGCGGATGGTTCCCTTTCGATGGAGGTCATGTGGCGACGGTGAAATTTGAGGAGGCGTTGGCCCGATTGGAAGAGATCGTGCGGGCGCTGGAAAAAGGAGACCTCTCGCTTGAGGAGTCGCTCAAGCGGTTTGAGGAAGGGGTCAAATTGTCGAAAAACTGCATGAAGCTTCTGGAAGAGGCGGAACGGAAAGTGGAAATTCTCCTTGAGGATCAGGAGGGGAACAAGCGGGCGCGGCCGTTCCCGGGCCGTCGATCGGACGGCGACCGGATGACCGGGGCCGATCGGGACGATCTTGAGGAGGAAGACGAGGAGGAGGCGGGCGCCACGGCCGAGTCGGGCGTGCACGGGGATGATGACGATGAAGAAGATGATGATGACCGGTGAGCGTCCCAAGGACCGCGCGTCTGCCGGAACGGCCGGTGCGGCGGTGGCGCCAGCGGCTCGGCCCACGACTCGGCCCACGACTCGGATTGACCTGTTGATGGTCGAGCAGGGGATGGCAGCCAGCCGGGAACGGGCGCAGCAGTTGGTGATGAGCGGCGCGGTGCGTGTCGACGGTCGGCCGATTGAAAAGCCGGGGCAGCGGATCGCTTGCGGTGCGGCCATTGTCGTAACCGAACCGGCGCGCTATGTCGGCCGTGGAGGGCTCAAGCTGGAGGGGGCATTGGCGGCGTTTGGACTGCCGGTGGGCGGCCGCGTCGCGCTGGATGTGGGCGCGTCAACCGGCGGATTTACCGATTGTCTGCTGCAACACGGGG
>JBGPUQ010000025.1:0-10240 GCA_041491185.1 Nitrospiria bacterium
GACCTCGGTGTTGACGCCGCGCTCCTGACCGTCGATTTTTTCGATCCCCTTGGGACGGCCGAAGTAGATGCCGCCCGTCAGCTCCCGGACCACCATGATGTCGGTGCCCTCGACCACTTCCCGGCGCAGCGTGGAGGCCTCGACCAGAATGTCGTAGAGCTTCGCCGGCCGAAGATTGGCATAGAGCCCCAGCGCTTCGCGCAGTCCCAGCAACGCCCGCTCCGGCCGGATGGCATAATCCACCCCCTCCCATTGCGGTCCGCCGACGGCGCCCAGGAGCACCGCATCGCTTTTTTTCGCCACCGCCAGCGACTCCGGCGGCAGCGGCCGACCGACCAGATCGATCGCCGTGCCGCCGATGGGCGCTTCGTGAAACATCAGCTCAATGCCGAACCGGCGGCCGACCGTTTTGAGCACGGCCACCGCCTGAGGAATAATTTCTTTTCCGATCCCGTCGCCGGGAAGAACGGCAATGTCGACCATATGACTCCGGATGCTATCTGGGGGTTACGGATTGCGCTTGCCATCCGACGGCAGGACACCGATCTTGCCCCGCTGCTGCCAGTAGGCCAGCTTGTTGAGCGCGTTGAGATAGGCCTTCGCCGAGGCGATGATGATATCGGTGTCGGCGCCCTGTCCCATCACCGTCCGCCCGTCCTCCTCGACGCGAACGGTGACTTCTCCCTGCGCATCGGTGCCGCCGGTGATTGCGTTGACGACGTAGGCAAGCAGCCGGCTCTTGGTCGCCGTCATCGTAGCGATCGTCCGATAGGCCGCATCGACCGGGCCATCGCCGCCGCCGGTCTGCGTGGCGCGCTGTCCGTTGATCTCCAGCTCGACCGTGGCCGTCGGGGGCGTGCCGGTGCCGCTTTCCACCCGCATGGCGACGAGCCGGTAGGCCTCCGGAATGCGGAAAATCTCTTCGGCGACGATGGCGTCGAGATCCTCCTCGAACAGCTCCTTCTTCTGATCGGCCAGGTGTTTGAACCGCTCGAACGCCTTGTTCAGCTCCTCATCCGTCAGGGTGTAACCCATCGACTCCAGCTGGGCGCGGAAGGCATGCCGCCCGGAGTGTTTGCCCATCACCAGCTTGCTCTGGACGATACCGATCGATTCGGGGCGCATGATCTCGTAGGTCATCTTCTCTTTGAGCAGGCCGTCCTGGTGAATGCCCGATTCATGGGCGAAGGCATTGTCGCCCACGATCGCCTTGTTGGGCTGCACCACGATGCCGGTGATCTTGCTGACGAGGCGGCTCGTCCGGTAGATCTCTTCGGTGACGATCCCGGTATCCGCCTGGTAATAGTCCCGGCGCGTGCGCAATCCCATGACGATCTCTTCCAATGACGCGTTGCCGGCCCGCTCGCCGATCCCGTTGATTGTGCACTCCACCTGCCCGGCCCCCCCCAGCACGGCGGCCAGGGAGTTGGCCACCGCCAGCCCCAGATCGTTGTGGCAATGGACCGAGATGACGGCCCGGTCGATGTTCGGCACATGTGCGCGGATGCCCGCGATCAGCGCGGCGAATTCCTGCGGCGTCGTGTAGCCGACGGTGTCGGGAATATTCACGGTCCGGGCGCCGGCGGCGATCACCGCCTCGAGCACTTCATGGAGATAGCTCGCCTCCGACCGCGTGGCGTCCATCGGGGAGAACTCCACATCCTCCACGTGGCCCCGCGCCCGCTCGACCATCTCGACCGCCCGTGCCAGCGCTTCGGCCCGCGTCAATCGGAACTGGTATTGGAGATGAATATCCGATGTGGAAATGAACGTATGGATCCGCACGTTGGCGCCGCCGCGCAGCGCCTCCCACGCCCGGTCGACATCCTCCGGGCGGGCGCGGGCCAGGCTGCAGATGGTCGGTCCTTCGACTTCATGCGCGATCCGCCGCACCGCTTCAAAATCACCGGGCGAACTGTAGGCGAAACCCGCCTCGATGATATCGACCCCGAGCCGGGCCAGCTGCTTGGCGATCGCCAGTTTTTCATCCACCTGCATACTGGCGCCCGGGCATTGCTCGCCGTCGCGCAGCGTCGTGTCAAAAATTTTGATCGTTCTCATCGCTGTCATTTTGGTCACCGTCTCATTCCCATCTCACCGTCGTGGCATACCCCTCGGCGTACAAAAAAGCCCTCTCGTTCTTCACAGAGGGCCGAATCATCGCCGCCGGGATCGGTTCACCGGTGCGGTCTCGGCTCCTCCGTCAGCGGCGGCGCGGGCCGGAACTTTCTCAGCACGGCACGGACCGGCCGCTCCACAATGCCGGAGAGCGCGTAGAGCGCAAAAAACGAAAAGAGCATGATCTGCGGCTCCGACACCAACGCGATCAACACCAAGACCGACCAGACCAGCAGTTTAAACGGCTGTTTCCGCGGCAGTTCCTTAAACGCCCGATACCGCAACTGGCTCACCATCAAAAACGCCAGGAGATAGATCATCACCAGGATCACGATGGGACGGACCTCGCTCCCCAGGCGGAGAATATACTCGTCCAGCACGACGGTCGTGGCGATCAGGCTGGCCGCGGCCGGAATCGGCAGACCGGTAAAGTACCGATGATCCCCGCCGGTCTGCACGTTGTACCGCGCCAACCGCAAGGCGCCGCAGGCGACGAACAGGAACGCGGCGATCCATCCCAGCCGCCCGTAGCCGTTGAGCGCCCAGGTGTAAATCAGCAACCCCGGCGCCAACCCGAACGAGACCAGATCGGCGAGCGAATCATATTCCAGGCCGAACCGGCTCGAGGTTTTCGTATACCGCGCCATCTGCCCATCGAGCATGTCGAACACCACGGCGATGAGAATCGCCACGGCCGCCCGATGGTAGTTCGCGTTCATCACGGAGATGATCGCATAAAAACCGCTGAAGAGATTGCCCGTCGTCAGCAGGTTCGGCAACAAATAGACGCCGCGATTGCGCCGCTTTTCCGCGTTCATGCCATCACCCCCACCACGCTCCGGCCGGCCTTCAACCGGTCGCCGATCCGCACGTTGACGGCGACCGAGGTCGGCACATAGAGATCCACCTTGGACCCGAGGCGGATCATCCCGAACCGCTCGCCGCAGCCCAGATGATCCCCCACCCTCACCCACGTTTCGATGCGCCGGGCAAGGAACCCGGCGACTTGGACAACCACAAGTTTCATGCCGTGATCCGTCTCCACGATCATCGCCTGGTGTTCATTCTCCAACGAGGCCTTCGGATGAAAGGCCATCAAATAGCGGCCGGGAAAATAGTGCACCGCCACGACTTTTCCCGCGCACGGCATCCGATTCACATGGACATCAAGCGGGCTCATGAAAATCCCGAGTCTGACCATGTCACGCTGGAGGAACCGCTCCTCCCGGCACGACTCGATTTCGATAACCTTTCCGTCGGCCGGCGAGACGATCACGCTCTCCCCCGCCGGAGGTTCACGCCTCGGATTTCGAAAAAACCAGAGCAAAAAGACCACCGCGACAGACGAGAGCGCCACCAACCACCACAGCCCAACCGCCAACCCCACCGACGCCACCGCCACCGCCGCGCCGATGAGGGGCCAGCCGGCACGCACGATCAGCCACCCGGATCCCCAGGGGCTGGCGTAGGTCGACGGCTCAGTTTTTGTCTCGGTCAACCAGTTTCCCTTTTGACAGCCACGGCATCATCGATCGAAGCCGCTGCCCGATTTTTTCGATCGGATGCGCTTCAGCCTCACGCGCCAGGGCATTGAACACGGGACGATTGGCCCGATTCTCCAGCACCCACTCCCGGGCGAACTGGCCGCTCTGGATCTCGCGAAGAATTTTTTTCATCTCCGCGCGGACTTCATCGGAGATGATACGCGGTCCCCGCGTCAGATCGCCGAACTTCGCCGTGTTGCTGATCGAGTAGCGCATCGTGGACAGCCCACCCTCGTAGATCAAATCAACGATCAGTTTGACTTCGTGCAGGCATTCGAAGTAGGCCATTTCCGGCGAGTAGCCCGCCTCCACCAGCGTCTCATACCCCGCCGTGATCAGCGCCGTCAGTCCGCCGCAGAGGACGACCTGCTCGCCGAAGAGATCCGTCTCCGTCTCCTCACGAAAATTCGTTTCCAGCACGCCCGCGCGCCCGCCGCCGATGGCCGAGGCATAGGCCAGCCCGATCGCGCGGGTCGTCCCGGAGGGATCCTGATGGATGGCCAACAACATGGGCACCCCGCTCCCCTTTTGATATTCCGAGCGCACCAGATGGCCGGGTCCTTTGGGGGCCACCATGAAAACATTCAGATCCGGGCGCGGCCGAATCTGTCCGAAATGGATGTTGAACCCGTGAGCGAACGCCAGGTACCGCCCCTCGCGCAGGTTCGGCCCAATCTCCTGCTCATAGAGCATCGCCTGGAGTTCATCGGGCGCCAGGATCATGACGATATCGGCCCGCTTGGCGGCATCGGCCGCCGGCATCACTTTGAAGCCGGCCTGCTCCGCCTTTTCCCATGACCGTCCCGGACGCAGCCCGACCACGACATCGACCCCGCTCTCCTTCAGATTCTGGGCATGGGCATGGCCCTGACTCCCATAACCGATAATCGCCACTGTTTTCCCGGATAACAACTTCCGATCGGCATCTTTGTCGTAGTAAATCTCCATGATTCACTCCTGCACGTTACGACGCGCTCTCCATCTTGCGTTTTTCCTGCTGGGCCCCGGCCCGATAGTCTTCACGGGCGATGGCGATCCGCCCCGTTCGCACCAGTTCTTTAATGCCGAGCGGCCGGAGCAGGCTGATGATGGCATCCACCTTGTCCATGTCGCCGGTGATCTCGATCGTATACGTGGTCGGGGTTGAATCGACGACCCGCGCCCGAAAGATATCGGAGATCCGGAGCGCCTCGGCCCGGTCTTCGGGCCGCGTGTGAATTTTGATCAGCGCGGTCTCCCGCTCGACATGCTTGTGCTCGGTCAGGTCGACCACCTTGATCACATCGATCACCTTGTTGAGCTGCTTCGTGATCTGCTCGATGATGTGGTCGTCGCCATGCGTAACAATGGTCATCATCGAAACGGACGGATCGACCGTCGGACCCACCGACAAGCTGTCGATATTGAACCCCCGGCCGCTGAAGAGCCCGGCCACACGTGAGAGGACCCCGAATTTATTCTCCACCACCAATGAAATGATGTGTTCCATCGATCGCTCGAACCGCGGTTACGCCGGCAGGGCCGATTCCCGATCCGACTCCGGAGGCGAGGCGCCCTGTTCGGGCTTGGGATCTTCGAGCAGCATTTCGTTGATCGCCCCTCCCGCCGGGACCATCGGATAACAGTTTTCATAGGGGTCGACGATAAAATCCATGATGATCGGGTGCCGGCTCTGAAACGCCTCCGCCAGCACCGACTCCACTTCACTGGGCCGCGACGCCCGCAACCCCGTCAACCCGTACGCTTCAGCCAGCTTCACATAGTCTGGCGAATGCTCCAACCGGCTGGACGAATACCGGCCGCCGTAGAAGGTCTGCTGCCACTGGCGCACCATGCCGTGAAAGCGGTTGTTGATGATGGCCACCTTGACCGGCAGATCGTAGGCCGCGGCGGTGGCCAATTCCTGAAGATTCATCTGGAAGCTGCCGTCGCCGACAATGGCGACCACCAGCCGGTCCGGAAACGCTTTCTGGGCGCCGAGCGCCGCGGGGAACCCGTACCCCATCGTGCCCAATCCGCCCGAATTGAGGAAGGTATGGGGATGAAGAAATTTATAAAATTGCGCCGTCCACATCTGATGCTGGCCGACGTCGGTCGCAATGATCGCTTCTCCGCGCGTCAGCTCGGAGATTTTTTCAATGACATATTGCGGTTTGATGATCTTGTCGTCTTGGCGATAGGCCAGGGGATGCTCGGCGCGCCAGGCGTCGATTTGAGCAAACCACGGCCGTCGCAGATCCTTCAGATCGCCGTTGCTGCGCGCCTGGAGCAACTGATTCAACTCCCGCAGCACGTGCTTCACATCGCCGACGATCGGAATATCGACGGCGATGTTCTTGCGAATCGAGGTCGGATCGATATCGATGTGAATGATTTTGGCGTTCGGGACAAACTGGTCGATCTTTCCGGTGACGCGGTCGTCGAACCGCGCCCCCACCGCGATGAGCAGATCACAGTGATGGACGGCCATATTCGTGGCGTAGGAACCGTGCATGCCGAGCATCCCCATCGACAACGAATGATTGCCCGGAAACCCGCCCAACCCCATCAACGTCATCGTCACGGGAAGCTGGGTCAGTTCCGCGAGCTCCCGCACCTCCTCCGCCGCGCCGGAGTTGATCACGCCGCCGCCGATATAGAGCATCGGCCGGCGGGATTTGAGGATGGCGTCGGCCGCCTGCTTGATCTGCCATTTATTGCCCTTGTAGGTCGGGTTATACCCTCGAATATAGACGCTCTCCGGATAGATGAACTCCGCCGTCGCCATGCTGACGTCTTTGGGCAAGTCGACCAGCACCGGACCCGGTCGCCCGGTGGTGGCAATATAAAAGGCTTCCTTGATGGTCCGGGCCAAATCAGCCACGTCCTTGACCAGAAAATTATATTTTGTGCAGGATCGGCTGATGCCGACGATATCGGCCTCTTGAAACGCATCGTTGCCGATCATCGAGGTCGAGACCTGACCGGTAAAAACGACAATCGGACAGGAATCCATCCAGGCATTGACCAGTCCCGTGACGGTGTTGGTGGCGCCCGGACCCGAGGTCACCAACGCCACTCCGGCCCGCCCGGTTGCCCGCGCATAGCCTTCCGCCATATGGACGGCCGCCTGCTCGTGGCGAACCAGCACCAACTCCAGCTCTTTTTCGCCATAGAGCACGTCGAAGATTTTGAGGACGACCCCTCCGGGCAGGCCGAAGACCGTCTTCACCCCTTCGCGCTTGAGTGACTCGATAAAGATCTCTGCACCGGTCAATACCATGGGTCGCTCCCCTATGCTCTAAAACGAGGGCTCTGACACGAGGGCTCTGAGACGAAGCCTTCGGCCCCTCGATAAATCAACTCACGATAACACAGGATCTTTCACCAAGTCAACTTGGAAATCCTTTAGGTTTCATGGCGTTCGAAAGATTCGCCCCATGAGAAACGAATAGTCCGGGACTCTGGTGGGACGGATCGGGCAATCAAGGCAAACCGGATCTAAGCCGTCAGCGCTCGATCCGGTCGCCGGGAAGGATCGACTCGGTGGTACGGGTGAGCAGTGCGGTCGCCGTCTCCGCCTGAACACTCAGCACTTCAAGTTCGCCGACCAGACGGTCGGGCAATGGCACATTGGCGATGGGCATATAGCCGGGAGTCCGTTCTCCCTGTCGGTAAATCCGGAAGCGGTCTCCCGCCAGCACCCCGGAGGCCTCGCCCCGATCGATATAGACCACGTTAAACTGTCCGTTCACGACTCGCTCATCCATGACATCCAGCACCCGGCCGGAGAGCGACTCCCCGGCCCGCTCCACGACCGGCGTCGTGGGGGCGGCTTCAATCGCGCGGGTCGGCATGAGCAGATCACCCGGCGAGATCACATCATACCCCTTGACCACAGTGGCGGTGGCCACCGGGCTCCCCGCTGCAGTGACTTCGACCTCGCCAAGAACCCGCACCAGCTTCCCGACCACGCGGTGGCTCACCGGGTGTACCACCTGTTTGACAATCCGATAGACTGTGTAATGGCCCTTCGCCTCCAGCGCCGACCGGTTGGGCAATAGATAGACCTGATCTCCCTGCCCCAGCAGGACCCGGTAATCGTAGGTGCCCACCACGCGGCCAACCATCGGAACGTTCATCGCGATGTAGCCACTGGAGATGGCCAGCACTTCCCTCGTCTGGGCCGGGACAGGCATGGCTTCAAACGGTGCCGGCGCCTGGGGTTGTTCCTCGGCGATCATCGGTTGTTCAGGCTCGGGTGGCAGCACGGCCTCAACCATGGCGGGCGGCGCCTCTTCACCGGTTTCCGCAACGTTCGCTTCCGGAGCCGTGACGGCCGGGGCTTCCGCAACCGGCGGGGCGGGCTGCGCCTCAGCGGTTTCGACGGCTCCCTCGGTCGGCAGCGTCAGGACCTTCCCGGGATAGATCAGGTCGGGGTTCGTCACCGCGGGATTTACATTCCACACTTTCGGCCAGAAAAACGGATCCGACAAGAACTCTTTGGAGATCGTCCAGAGCGTGTCACCGCGTTTGACGGTATAGGTTGACGGAGCGGCTGGAGTTTGAGGGACTGGCTCACCCGCGGCGACCGTCTCGGGTGCCGGCGTGGATTCGGCGACCGGCGCCAGTGACTCAGGAGCGGGAGGAGCCTCCGCAGCCGGGGTCGAAGGTCCGGCCTGCAGTGTCTGAGGCGTCGGCGCCGGGGATGTTTGGGCCGGGGCTTCAGGCGCCGGTTCTTTACTCACAACTGGTGCTTCGGCATTGACTGCCGATTCAACCGCCGACTGGCCCGCTTCCATTTGCTGCTCGACCCGCTGCCCCACACTTGATGGCATCGGCTGGCTCTGCGCCACCGAGGGCAGACTCAACACCCAAAAACCACAACACCCGAACCACACTGCTCCGATCCAGACCGATCGCATGACCATGCGTGTTCCTCCTGCTTGATAGAACCGTGCTGAGAACACACCCATCTCTGTAAGATAACAGAGAAAAAAGAATTGTCAACAGGTTCCTCCCATGCTAAGCTCCGTGGCGCATGGCCCCGTTCATTCCGCTGATCGAGTTGCACCACGGCATCCGGCTGCGCGGCACTTCGCTGTGGATGGACGCCACCCGCGTCAGAGCGCTGTCGTTCGTCTCCCACGCGCATGGCGACCACTTCGCCCGTCATAAGAAAATCATCTGTTCGCCGTCGACGGCGCACCTGATCAACCACAAAGTCCACCCGACCTCGCTGGAGTCTCATCCCTATCGACAACCGTTCGAGCTGGACGGGCTGGAGCTGGAACTGTTCTCCGCCGGCCACATGCTCGGCTCGGCCCAATTGCTGATCGAACACCGTGGTCAGCGCATCGTCTATACCGGTGACTTCAAAATGCGCCCCAGCCTCACGGCTGAACCGACTGACATCGTCCCGTGCGACATCCTCATCATGGAATGCACCTTCGGGAAACCACACTACCGCTTTCCGGAACAGCCGGCCCTGGTCAAACAGTTGGTCGATTTCATCGAGCGGACGAATGAAGAGCGGCAGATTCCCGTGCTGTTCGCCTACCAGATGGGCAAAGGACCGGAGATCGCCAAGTTGCTGGATGATCTGGGCTACATTGTCTCGCTGGCGCCTCAAATCCACGCCGTGGTCGAGCGATACCAGCAACTCGGAGTCAGCTTCAAGCGGTGCGAGCTGATGAATGGCGGAAACTATTACGGCAAGGTGCTGATGCTGCCGCCGTACCTGCGGAAGAGTCCGTCGCTCATGCGGCTCACGCGCCGCCGCACTGCCATGCTCACCGGATGGGCGATGGATGCCGACGCCGTCTATCGTTATGGCGCGGACGAGGTCCTGCCCTTTTCCGACCACGCCGATTTCGACGAATTGGTGCACTACGTCCGGCAGGCCCACCCTTCCCAAATTTACACGCTGCACGGCCCGCCCGAGTTTTCGGCCCATTTACGCGCGCTCGGCTTTCGTGCCGAACACCTCGTCCCCCGATCGCAGATGCAGTTGTGGGAGGATTAGACAAATAGGGTCAAGGGTCCAGTAGCCAGGGTCAAGAAACAACCGTCATGTTTTTCCTGAACCCCGGCCCCTTGACCCCGGACCCTGGACTTATTATGTGGGAATCAACTGCAGCGCGATCTTTCTCTCTCTCGGACCGTCGAACTCCGCCAGAAAGAGATCCTGCCAGGTCCCGCGCAACAATCGCCCGTGTTGGATCGGAAGCGTCTTGGATGACCCAATGATCCCCGCTTTGATATGGGCGTGGCCGTTGCCGTCGGGATGCGCATAGGATGGATCAACGGGAACCAGCCGGTCCATCGTCTTCAAAAAATCATCGCACAACCACGGTTCCGCCTCATTCACCCAAATCGCGGCCGTCGTGTGGAGGACGGTCAGATGACACAACCCCGTGTGAACGCCGGAGGCCTGGATTTCCCGGTCAATCTGCGCGGTCAATTCAATCAGTTCTTCCCGTTGCGTGGTTTTGACCGAAAATTCGCGCAGCACCGTCTTAGTAACCATCGGCAAACTCCACATAGAGCGCCGTCTCTTTGATCACGACCGGATAGGTCTTCACCGTGAACGCCGGGTA
>JBGPUQ010000026.1:0-10147 GCA_041491185.1 Nitrospiria bacterium
ACGGCTGACCCGCGGGGATTCGCTCTTCGTGCCCTGCACGCCGCTGGGGGTGATGGCGCTGCTCGATTATTACAAGCTGCCGATCGAGGGGCGGCGGGCGGTGATCGTCGGCCGCAGCAATCTGGTCGGCCGCCCGGTCAGCCTTCTGCTCATGCACCGGAACGCGACGATCACGGTCTGCCACTCGAAGACGCAGGGGATCGAGTCGGTCTGCCGGGAGGCGGATATTGTCGTCGTCGCGATGGGCAGGGCCAAGTTCCTGACGGCGGCGATGGTCAAGCCGGGCGCCGTGGTGATTGATGTGGGGATCAACCGGCTGGCCGACGGCTCGCTGGCGGGCGACGTCGACTACGGCCCGGTCGCGGAGCGGGCCGGCTGGATCACGCCGGTGCCCGGAGGCGTCGGGCCGATGACGGTGGCGATGCTGCTGAGCAACACGGTGACATCAGCGAAGCAGGCAGCGGGCCTGATCTAATATGACGAGATGCGTATGGGCGATGGGGGTTGTCAGGGGGAGAGGAGCATCTCCCCCTGACTTACAAAGGAGATTTGAATGAAGCGCTTTCGTGAGGTGATCGAATCAGGGCAATTCGCCGTGACGGTTGAGTGCGAACCCCCGAAGGGGACCGATCTGGGGCCGACGCTGGAGCGGGCCAAGCGGCTGGTGGGCCGGGTGCACGGCATGAATGTGACCGATAATCAAACGGCGGTGATGCGCATGTCATCGTGGGCCGTCTGTGTGAAGCTCCTGGAAATCGGGATCGACCCCATTTTTCAAATCACCTGTCGCGACCGAAACCGCCTCGCGCTGCAGTCCGATTTGCTGGGGGCGTCGGCGATGGGGATTCGAAACATTCTCGCGCTCAGGGGAGATAATCCCGATGTCGGCGATCACAAAGAGGCCAAGCCGGTCTTCGATCTGGAGTCGAGCCAACTGATGGAGGTGATCCGGGGGCTCAATGAGGGGCACGACATGATGGGGAAGCCGCTCAAAGGGGCGACCGACTGGTTTGTCGGCGCGGCGGCGATGCCGGAGGCCGATCCGGTCGAACCGCAACTGGCCGGGGTTGAGAAGAAGATCAAGGCGGGGGCGAAGTTTTTCCAGACCCAGGCGGTCTACAGCCCGGAACGCGTGAAGGAATTTGTGAAGAAGAGCGCGCCGATGGGCGCAAAAATCCTGGCCGGCATTGTGGTGATCAAATCGGCCAAGATGGCCGAGCGGCTCAATACGATTCCCGGCATCAAGATTCCGCCGGCGCTGATGGACGAGGTCAAAGCGGCCGGAGACCGGGCGCTGGACGTCGGCATCGACATCGCCGCTCGCACGATCAAGGCCTTGCGCAACGACTGCGCCGGGGTGCATATTATGGCGGTGGGGATGGAAGAGCGGATTCCGGAGATTTTGGACCGCGCGGGATTGTGACCGATGGCCCAATCAGCGCAAAAAATGCCGCCGAAGAAAATGACGGTGCCCGCTGTCCTGAAGCTGAAAGGACAGCGCAAGCTGACGATGGTCACAGCCTATGATGCGCCGTCGGCCCGAATCGTCGATGAGGCGGGAGTCGACATCGCCCTGATCGGCGATTCGTTGGGCATGGTGATTCAGGGCGAGGCGACCACGCTCCAGGTGACGCTGGAGCAGATGGCCTATCACACCGGCATGGTCGCCCGCGTCGTGACCCGCGCGTTGGTTGTGGCCGATATGCCGTTTCTCTCGTTTCAGGTCAGCAATGAACGGACGATCCAAGCGGCCGGGCGGCTGATCCAGGCGGGGGCGGCGGCGGTGAAACTCGAAGGCGGCGGCAAGGTGGCCGAGCGGATCCACGCGCTGACCGAGATCGGCATCCCGGTCATGGCCCATCTCGGACTCACGCCGCAGTCGATTCATCAGATGGGCGGCTACACCGTGCAGGGTAGGGACGCGGAGAATGCCCGGCGCCTCTTGGATGAAGCGAAGCGGGTGCAGGATGCCGGCGCGTTCGCCGTCGTGCTGGAAGGGATGCCGGCGGCATTAGCGACGCAAATCACCGATCAATTGTCGATCCCGACCATCGGGATCGGCGCCGGCCCGCACTGCGACGGCCAGGTGCTGGTCTTTCACGATCTCGTGGGTCTCTCCGGCGACCGGACGCCGACCTTTGTGCGCCGGTATGCCGATCTGCGCGTCACGGCGGTGGAAGCGGTGCGGAAATTCAAGGCCGACGTCGAAGCCGGTCGTTTTCCATCGGAGGGGGAGAGTTATCGGTAAGACCTGCCGATGTCATGATCTGTCCCATGGTGTGTGAACGACCTATTGGCGAATTCCGCTCCCGGTCATGCCTGTATCGATCCAAATCGACGACCATTCCTGCCACGTCCCCCATGGCATCACCGCGGTTCAAGCGTTGTGGTATGCTGGCCAGCGGCCGATTCGAGGGATCGGCTGCTTGGGCGGGAGTTGCGGCGCCTGCGTTTTTTCTTATCGAATCGGGACTGACCCAACGATCAAGTCCGGCCTCGCCTGCCAGACGCTAGTCGAAGAAGGGATGGCCTTTACCTTTGCGCCGGCCCCTCAACCCCCGAACCCGCCGCCATCGTATACGCTCGAGGAGCTGCGTCCGGCGGTTGACCAACTGGCACGCTTCTATCCGGAAGCCCGCCGCTGCACCAACTGCATGGCCTGCAACTGGGTCTGCCCGCAGGGGATCGACGCCAGGGCCATGGTCCGCCGGTCAACGGCCGGCGACTTTCGGGATGCGGCCGAACGCTACACGACCTGCATCATGTGCGGCCTCTGCCAGACGGTCTGCGATGTGGGGATCGCGCCCCAGCGGGTGGGGCTCTTTGCCCACCGGGCGGTTGCGCGCTCCCTCCCACTCCCGTTGGCCTTACTTTCACGTCTGGAGGAGATCCGATCCGGCCTCTACGAGACACAGTGGCAGGCGCAGTGGGCCGGGCCGCCGGTGAGAGGGTAAACTGGGGGGAATTTCTAATTGACAAACGGCGAAGGCGTGGTCTATAGTTGACTTCTATCGTGAAGCTATTTCTTGTGGTTTTCTTGAGGAAAACATAGGCATTACACGTATGAAGGAGGCTTGAAAATGAGCTTGGAATACATTAAGGTATCGCCTGGATTCGACCGCTATATCGCCAAGGAATATCGGGACTTTGTCGAACATGGCCCATTTGGAAAACGGGTCTCCGTCGCGCAGATGGGGACCTTCAAGGAGGCTCTGGACGAGCATCCGATGTGCGCCGGCTGCGCCATGACGCTCTTTATCCGGCTGGCGATTATCGCGTTGCCGAATCCCGAGGATACCATTACGGTCGGCACGGCCGGATGCGGTCGGCTGGCGATCTCCCAGGCGGTCATTCCCTTCGTGTACGGCAATTACGGCGACACCAATGCGGTGGCGAGCGGATTGACGCGGGCGCTGAAACTCCGTTATCCGGATAAGCCCAAAGATGTGGTGGTCATGGCCGGCGACGGGGGATTGGCCGACATCGGCTTTTCCATGACGATGCATTCCTGGTTCCGGAGAGAAAAATTCACCACGATCATGCTGGACAATGAGGTCTACGGGAATACCGGCGGTCAGGAGAGCGGGATGACCAACCGGGGCGCCGTGTTGAAGATGGCGCCGTTGGGGAAGAAATTCGACAAGATCAATATGCCGGAGTTGGCCCGGACCGCCGGCTGCGTGTACGTGGCGACAGTCGTGCCCAATAATCCGCGGCGGGTCGAGAGCGTCATCAAAAAGGCGGTGCTCATCGCCCGTGAAGTCGGCCCCACCTATATTCAAGCCTACACCTCCTGCAACATCGAGTACGCCATCCCGACCGACAAAGTGATGGAAGATGCCAACACCATCGAGAAGGATCGCTACCAATTCCAAGAGTACATCACGGATGAGGCAAAAGAGTATCTGGCGACGAAGTACGGTTACAAGGAGTATGCCAAGAAAGAGATCACGGCGCCGGTCTGACCCTGCCTATCCGGCAGGCGGGCGGCACAGGGAGGTGACAGGATGAAGTACAACGTCAGAATGGCAGGGGTCGGCGGCCAGGGGGTCGTGACGGCGTCCCACATCCTCTCGACGGCCGTGATCACCGCCGGCGGCGAAAGCACCATCGTTCCGTTCTACGGTTCCGAAAAACGCATGGCGCCGGTCGAGAGTTACGTCAGGATTTCCGATGATCCTATTTATGAGATCGGGGAAATCATGTTCCCGCACATCATCACCGTGTTTCATCCGCAGGTGATCACGCACGGGAAATCCTACACCAATCCGTTCCATTTCGGGATTAAGGAGAACGGGATCATCCTGGTCAACAGCCGGGACCCGATTCCGTTGCCGCCCGAAGAGCAGAAAGACTTGGATAAACGAGGGGTGAAGACCTACACCTTCCCGGCGACGCCTCTGGCGATCGAGACCGCCGGAACCGATTTGGCCACCAATATGGCCATCGTGGGCGCGATCTCGGCGATCACCCAGTTGACGAACCTGGACGCGCTGAACAAAGCGGTCAAGGAGCGCTTTTTGGGGAAGGGGTTCGTGGTGTCTGGCGGAACGGCCGCGCTCGACTCCGTGGTGGAACGGAAATTCAAGCATAAGCAGGAGTTGATGGAAAAAAACATGGAGACCGTCAAAGCCGGGTGGGACTATGCAATGGCCAAAGGATGGGTGATGGGGAAACTCGGCGCGCCGGTCGCTGCCGGGGCGTAAAATTGACCCGGCAGCTGGCTTGGTCAGTGCCGGGCGGGGCGTGGGCAAATGTAGTGGCGGGATGCATCCTGCCCCTACGAAATCCGCACTCAATGGAGGCTGAATGTATCTTGTCGCGAATATTGATCCGGAAATCTGCGGGAAGACCAAGTGCACGCTGTGCACCCAGTTTTGTCCCGAGGCCAATACGATTCAGTACGATAAGGAGCGGAATACGGCCTTCGTGGCGGTGGATCGGTGCAAGGGTTGCATGCAGTGCGTCTGGGTGTGCGATACCATGGCCAAGCACCACGCCATCAAAATGGTGATGATCGACGAATTGCCGAAAGAGTATCTCGTCACCTCCATCGATATGCGCTATGAAGCGGCCCACTTGTTGAAACCATCCAAGATCAATCTGCCCAACGCAGATTCGGTCGCCAAATAAGCGTCTCAACGATGTATCTGAAAAAAGAGTACCTCTACGAGCATGACGAACCGTACAGGGTGGTGCCGGGGCCCGAAGGCTACGTGATCCCGGCCGCGGCCTCCATGGGGGTCGAGCTGCCGATGCCCGGCGAAGGGCTGCTCTACGGCGAGCGGGTGCCGGAAATGCGGGCGATGGAAGAGATCGCCAAGCAACTCCTCACCGCCAAGAACCCCACGCTCCACCCTGGCCCGCTGATCATCTGGGCCTGGAATGAGCATGCGATCGAAAAAGCCCGTGCGGTGATTGGCCTCGCCGCCGAAATTCCCGATCTGATGATCATTCCAATGGCCGACTACCGGCCCCGCTACCCCAAGGTTGATCCGGAAGAGATGATCAACCCGAATCATCCGAATCTGACGATCTGGCACAATAAAGAGGGCGTCTGCGTGTTTGTCGGCGTCCACTGCCACTATGCGAATCTGAGCTTGAAGATGATCCGGGCTGGCACCGACTGCTGCACCATCGCGCTCTGCGCCGAGCAGGGACATGAAGACGCCATGTTGAGCATTCGGGACTGCGATGCGGCCAAGCTCTGGAAGCTGGCCGAGGTGATCCGTCGGGCTCGTCAACAGATGGGGCTTCCCGCGCCCACTGTGGCGCCGACCGGCGGATACGGACCGATTGATGGAAAACGGATTGTCATCCATACCCCGGAGGAGTGGGCGAAGCTTGTCGAATCGGCCCGCACCGGGAAAAATTTTGCGATGGCGCATGCGCCCGTTGGGGTGCCGGCCGATTTGGGACAACCCGAAGGCGCGCTGTAGAACGTTGATGTCAGGAGGGTCGGATCATGAGCGAACCGCTGGAAACTGAGCAGAAGACGAATCCACAGGGTGACGTCATCAGCACGACCGTGGCGGTAAAAGTTGAAGCGGGCAAAGATCCTCATGCCGAAGCCAAGAAGCAGCGGATTGTGTCGCCGGAATATTTTTTCTTCGAGGCTCCCCGCGAGCGCTCCTTTATCACCGGCAGCGAGGCCGGGAAGGAAGCCATCCGACGGGCCAATGTCGATTTTTCGATCGCCTATCCCATCACGCCGCAGACCGAGACGATGCAGCTGATCGGCGTGCTGTATGGGGAGGGGTACGTCAAAGAGTACTACCGTGGCGAAGAGGAATACGGCGTGATGTCGACGATGGCCGGCGCGTCCCGCGCCGGAGTCCGCTGCTTTACGGCGACGGCGGGCCCGGGAACCCTTCGCGGGCTCGAACCGATCGCCTCATGGCCGGGCCACCGGTTGCCGTTGGTGTCGATCTTCACCTGCCGGGTGGTGAACGCGCCGTTGGCGATTCAGCCCGATAATATTGAAATCGCCTATTTGCTCAATTGCGGGATGGTCGTTTTGCATGCCGAGAACCAGCAGGATGTGTTCGATTTCATCCTCAAGGGATTCCTGATCGGCGAGGCCAACGATGTCACCCTACCCGTCGGCATCGCCTATGACGGCTTTTTTGTAACCCATGCCCGCGGCTACGTCTGGATGCCGCCCAAGGATATCAAGCTGCCGCCCCGGCAGGCGCATCGTGGCGCCGTGCCGGTGCTGGATGCGGAAAATCCTCCGGCGCGACTCCAGCGTGACGCCCCCGTGCAGAAGAGCAACTTTATGTCCTACAATATTCACAACGTGTGGCAGCAGGAAGTGTGGGCGGCCAACGAGCGGGCCAAGCGCTATATCAATTACTACATGGGTGGTCTGCTGGAGGTCCAGGATCCCGGCGCCGAGATCTTACTGGTGGCTTCCGGGTCGGCCGCGGCCCAATCCCGTGAGGCGGTTCGTCTCCTGGCTGAACAGGACATCCGGGCGGGCATCGTGAAGATTCGTTCGCTCCGACCGTTCCCGACTCGGGAACTTCAGGCCGCCTGCGCCAATGCCAAGCTGATCGTGATCCCAGAGTATAACTACATCGGCTGGATGGCGCGCGAAGTCAAACACGCCCTCTATGGTGAGACGGAGAGCCAGCCGTTGATCATCGGCGGGCCCAGAGTGTTCGGCGGGATGTCGATGCCGGTGGAGCTGATTGTCGAGAAGGTGATCGGCGGGCTGAAAAAGATCTCACCGGCGCATGCGGCCGTGGCGGCTGATCTGAAGACCAAAGTCCCCAACGGCAATGAGATGACGGCCGAAGATAAGACGAAGCTGGAGCATTTCCTCCAGAATATTTAGCCGGCCTTTGCGTCAACCGGTACCCACGCGGTGAGGAAACTATCCATGGGGACAAAGCCGCCGTTGGAATGGATTGATTGGGCGACCTGGTTTTCCGCCATAAAGAAGACGTAGCTCAGCGATCCCATTTTGGCGATCTTCCGAACCCGGATCACGCGTGGGAACTTCACCTTCTTGTCCCGTTCCCGGTACAACTCTCCTGCTTTGATCTGTGGTTCCATACCACCTCCTTGAAGGATTTAAAAAGGGATTGATCTGAGGTCGAAGTTTGATTTTTATGTCGAACCATCATACCATCGCTGTGGAGAGATCGTCAAGCGGAAGAGAGAGAAACTCATCGCCATTTCAACGCCAGCGGCCATCGATCCTGTTGTGATCTGGGGCTTGGCCGGCATCCTTCTGGTTGTGCTGGTCCTGCCATTTTTGTTACGGAGGGTGGAGCACAATCTGGAAGCGTTTTTATTGGTCATGGGAGTGTTGTCTGTGACCATTGCCGGTGTGTGGAGCCCCCATTTGGTGAGGGAGGCGTTTTTGGATCCCATTCGGATCCAGCATCCCATCGTAGAAGCGGTGCTGCTGGCAGGTTTGCTCTTTCAGTTCTTCCGGGACACCATACGCCACCGCATCATGCGATGCGTCAACATCGTGGGGCCAAGACTGTTCTTCTTTCTTGTGGTCGTGGTCCTTGGACTGGTCTCCAGCGTCATCACCGCTATCATTGCGGCCCTGGTGCTTGCGGAAGTCGTCACCGTTCTCCGGTTAAACAAACAGACAGAGGCCCGATTGGTCATCGTGACGTGTTTTTCCATCGGTCTGGGGGCCGCGTTGACGCCCGTGGGGGAACCACTGGCCACCATTGCCATCGCCAAGTTGAAGGGGGTTCCCTACGAGGCCGGTTTTTGGTTTTTGTTCGAGAAGCTGGGTGTATATATCATTTCGGGGATTCTGGCGTTGGGACTGCTGGCCATGACCTTTCACGCATCGGGCGCTTCCGCCGCCGGGTCGCTGAGGGAAGACCGGCCCGAGACATTTGCGGATATTTTCATCCGGTCGGGTAAAGTCTATTTCTTCGTTATGGCATTGGTGTTCTTGGGGGCCGGTTTTGAGCCGCTGATCGACGCGTACATCATCCAGATGCCGAGTCCGGCTCTGTACTGGATCAATATGATCTCCGCGATTGTGGACAACGCCACCCTCACCGCGGCGGAACTGGGCCCGAAAATGGAACTGAAGCAGATCCAGGCGGTGCTGATGGGCCTGATCCTCTCCGGCGGCATGCTGATCCCCGGAAACATCCCCAATATCATTGCCGCCGGCAAACTGCGCATCGGCAGCCGGCAATGGGCGGCCCTGGGTGTCCCGCTAGGTCTTGTCCTGATGGTCGTCTATCATGTTGTGTTGTTTGTCTTGACCTGACCAGGGAGGCGGGTGGAACGGCTGTCCGGGGCGCTCAAGGACCGTGAGATGCGTTTCACCGGTCAGGAGCAGGTCCCGGTCGATTGACAGGATCGCGGAAAAATCTACAGCATCAACTCGGTCGCCGCGCCGACATCCGCGTGCTTGACCGTTTTCCCCCATCCGGTTGAAATACACATCCCGGTCCGGTCGAAATGGCTGATCTTGACCGGTTCGTTGTTGAAGAGCGCGCCGGTTCGACCGTTGGCCGGCTCATCCCGGAAAAACTTTCCCGTGACCTTGTAGGTCACCAACAAATCATAGGCATCGGCCGCGGGAGATTTGAATTGAACTCCCTGCTCCTTCGCAAAGGCGATTTGTTCGTCGTACGTTTTGTCGGCGGATCCCGGGAGCGGATCAAGATCAACAAGCGCCCATCCCGCGGCGATCGGCTCAACGGCAAACGGGGCCGGCGGCTTGACGTACCACGACGAGTAGATCAGCGCACCGAAGCGTTCCTTCAGGGAGATGAGCGTCACGGGTTGTCCGGCGCCGTCCAGCCCCACACGGAAGATCAGCGCTTTTTTCTGTTCCTTTGCCCGTCCGCACTGTTCTTTTGACGGCAACGGGGGGAGTTTCGCGAGGCGGTTCTGCTTCAAGAGTGCATTGACATCGGCGAATTTGAATTCAGGCGCCTTGGCGACGATCTCCTCCGGTCCGATGACCAGTTCAACCAACTTCCGAGCCGCTTCAATGGTGACCTCTGACGCCATCTCATTCCTCCGTATCGAGCCGTCTCTATGTACGTCGAACGAATGTGAGCCGTCACATTCGATTCTCAGAATCGTGGTGGCGATCCTCGCCGGACCACCGAGCGTGCACGGGCGTTATCGCGGGAAGAGATCCGCTCCTAATCCGGACTCTTCCGATGGGTCGGCGAGATCGCCGCGAGCGATATAGTCGGACCAGACCAATAACATATTTCCGCAGTCTTTGATGGCCTTGGCGCCGGCGCGGACATGCTCGATCTTGGCCGGGGACAAACCGGCACGTTGCATCTCCTGCAATTCCACCTGCAACGCGGTGTTGAGGTCGGTCAGGGCGCTGGCGACGTTTGAAAGCGATTGTTGTGTCTCCGGAGTCATGGCGGACTTTTTACCATATTTCTTCCCCTCAGGGCAACTCTACTCGTAGGCGTCTATTCAAATCAGGGGGAGATCCGCTTCCTCTCCCCCTGATAACCCCCATCGGCAACGTCTTTATTCGTACGCCTCCATGGGAGACGGTTCATGAAACGGATGGCGGCACGCCGAGCAGGTGACGAAATAGAGACATTCGCGGACACTGGGCATGCATCGAAAATCCAACTCGGCGCTGGACTGGTGGCAGCACGGGCAGCGCAGGCCGGCCAGC
>JBGPUQ010000027.1:0-10125 GCA_041491185.1 Nitrospiria bacterium
ATTGGTATCGGCAAAATAGTCGAGCCAATAAGAAAACTCCAGCTCGCCCTGTGCCTCGGTCTGCGGTGTGTAGACTTTCAAATGATTGGCCTCTACCGATGGACACACCGCCGCCATCGCCAACCACAACCCCCCAACGAGCGAACATACCCTCGCCGCTCTTCGCCCCATCCCGACTCCGTTCAACATTCCACTCCTTTCATAAGCCCGGCCGCGGTAGTCTGTCCCAATCGCGGCCCGGCAGCACCATAGATGAAACGTTCTGCCCCAGTGGCGGAGTTACTGGGCCAGATCATGGTGCTGGCGCCGAAGCGACACGATTACCAGCGGGAAATACCCGATGTAGAGGAGGAGTTCCATCAATGACGGGTGTGAGCGATAACCGAACAGGCTGGTGATCAAGGAGCCGATCAGGCTGTGCTCACTCAGCAACCACGAGCTATCCCACAGCGGCTCGACCAGCGACGGCAGGAGTCCCGCGGCAATGAGCCGCCCCCCTGCCGACGACAACATCCCTGCGGCAATGAACAGCAACACAATCCCCGTCACTTTGAAAAAGATCCGAAGATCCAGATGACCAAACCCTTTGAAAAAGAGCCACGCCATGACTACACCAACCACGACGCCCAAAAAACCGCCGGCCGCCTGCAGCGTAATATCCGCCACCGGGCCGGCCTGTAACAACACCCCCCACAAGAACAAGACCGTTTCCACCCCCTCGCGAAAGACACCGACAAAGGCCAGCGTGCCCAACGCCCACAAATGACGACTCGCCAGCGCGTCATCGGCCTTGCTCAGAAGCTCCCCCTTGATCTCTCTGGCATTGTGATGCATCCACACGACCATGTACGTGAGCACCGCCACCGCCGCCAACAGGATCAGTGCATCAAAGAGGTCCTCTCCGATCCCCTGAAGCAACCGGCCGACCAGACCGGAGAAACCGGCAAAGAGCACACTGGCCACCAACGCCAGAAACACCCCGCCGAAAATGTATCGAAACTCGTGCTGACGTCCGACTTTTCGCAGATAGGCCAGCAGAATGCCGACGATGAGCGCCGCTTCAATGGTTTCCCGCCAAGTAATAACGAATGTGGCCAGCACGTGACTACGCTCCCGTGGGGGGGGTTATTCGACGACCAGCCGTCCCTGCGCCGTTTTCGGGTGAAATTCTCCGGAGAAGGCATAGCTGCCCGGCTTGAGGGCGGGGAGATAAATCGTCACCGTCTGTCCCGGTCGAATCAGCTTCTCGCGATTAAGATCGCTGCTGTCAAACTCTTCTGGCGTCGGATCGGCATTCGTCACCGACAGCAGAATTTTCGTTCCCGCCGCCGCCTTGATCTCCGCCGGCTCAAATTGATGGTTCCGAATCGTCACAGTCAGCTCCTGCTCCGCCCAGGCGGCTGCCACCGGGACCGCCACACACCACACGATAAAGAATCCTGTTGCCCACCACCTACCGGAAGCACCTCGCATCAGACCTCCACCCGTTTCCGTTCACTCGGTTTCGCCGACTCTCGCGGCTGGCACTCCGAACAATAACCGTACAATTCCAGCTTGTGCTGTCGGATCAGGAAATGGTGGCGGCGCGCGACCTGTTCCTGCAGTCGTTCAATATGCTGGTTCTCGAATTCGGTAATTTTCCCGCACCGCGTGCAGATCAGGTGATCGTGGTGGTGCTTATTGTAGACCGGATCGTACCGGGTATGACCGTCGCCGAACTGCCGGGCCTCGGCCAGACCGAAGCCGCAGAAGAGATTCAGCGTCCGGTAGATGGTCGCCAGCCCGACCCCTGGGTGTTTCCGCAACACCTCCCGATAGAGCTCCTCGGCGGTGACGTGACGAGCCATCCCGACAAACATCTCAAACACCTCACGGCGCTGCCGCGTCAGCTTGAGGTGGTTTTTGACAATCTGTTGCTTCAGCAATCCTGTATTGATGCGCATGATCGGATCTCTATTTCGATAATGATAACTATTATCATTATCATTGTCCAGTGTCAAGTGGATTCCTTTTTCCGCTTGACAGGAAACGAGGCCCTAGCCTAGTATGAAGCGCCAATGAGCCCCCCCTACGGTGACGATCGCCGCATTGCTGCCGCCGCCGGCTTCGCCGACATCGACCAGGTCTGGGAAGTCTATCGGGAAGAGCTCCGGGGCGTCGAACGGCACATCGCCCACTCCATTGATTCGAGCGTCCCCGTCATTAATCAGGCGGCGGCCTACTTGTTTCGCAGCGGCGGCAAACGGATCCGACCGTTGCTCCTGATCCTCTCCGCCCGGCTCTGCAACAACCAGAACACGCACGAGCACGAGATATTGCTGGCCAGCGCCGTGGAATATATCCACACCGCCGCGCTGCTCCATGATGACGTGCTGGATGAGGCGGCCCTTCGTCGCGGCCAGGATACCGCCCGCCTGCTGTGGGGCAACAAGGCCAGTATCCTGGTCGGCGACTATCTCTATACGCGGGCGGTCGATCAGGTCATCCGGCTGGGGAATATGGAGATTGAGACCACCCTGGCGGAGGCGTGCCGAAAAATGGTCGAAGGCGAGATGCTCCAATTCTCGCTTCACCACAACCTCGACATCACGGAAACCGATTGTCTCACCATCATCGACAACAAAACGGCCGCCTTGATTTCAACCGCCTGCGTGCTTGGCGCCATTCTCGGCGGCGCCACGGCAACCGGCAAACAGGCCTTGGCGCAATTCGGCCGCCATTTGGGGATGGCCTTTCAGGTCGCTGATGACGCCCTCGATTACGCCGCCAGCCCGGACAAATTGGGGAAAACCATCGGCAAAGACCTGCATGAAGGGAAGATCACGCTCCCCCTGCTGCATTTGCTCTCCTCCTGCACGCCGGAGGAACGCGACATCGTGCAGCGCATCATCACAGAACACAGCGGCTCTCCGCAGCGGGATTTCGGCGCGATCATCCGGTTGATGGAGCGCTACGGCTCCGTCTCGTACGCGCTCGGCCGATCCCGCCATTTTGCGTCGCAGGCTGTCCAAGCGCTGCAATCGTTCCCGTCCTCACCTCACCGGGACGCGATGGAAATTGTCGCCGACTACGTGGTCACCCGTGATCACTGATCGACGACGCGTTCCCATCGCCTGATCCATCCCGATGCCGCTGGTCAGCCCGTTTCGCGCCCTCCGCTACAATCCTGCGCAGTTCCCCGACCTGACCGCGCTGCTGACCCCGCCGTACGACGTCATTTCCGAACAGGAGCAAACCGCCTACTACGCGCAACATCCCCAGAGCATGATCCGGCTGGATTTCGGACAAATACGGTCAACCGACACCGAGACGGAGAACCGCTACAGCCGCGCCGCCCACTGCTTCGCCGACTGGCGACAGCGCCAGCTGCTGGTCCAGGACCCCACGCCCGCCCTCTATCCGGCATCAATCCGCTACACCCTCTCGACCGGCGAGATCAAAACATTGCTGGGCTTTTTCGGACTTGTCAAACTCGAAGAGTTCGACTCCGGCCGTATCCTTCCACATGAACTGACGTTTTCCGCGGCCAAACAGGACCGCCTTCACCTCCTGCGCGCCTGCGGGGCGCACTTCAGTCCCATTTTTTTGCTGACCCCTGATCCGGAGAGACAATTGCGGCCGTTGCTGGAGCAGGCCATCCGGAAGGCACCATCCATCGGAAGCGCCGTGCCCCAGGCCCCGGCGACGGGACGATTCGCATCAGCCACATCGTCCGATGAGCCCCGGCAGCAGGCGTGGAGCATAACCGATCCGACACTGATCACCCAGCTCTGCGCACTGGTCAAACGATCTCCGCTGCTGATCGCGGATGGTCATCATCGATACGAAACCGCCCTCGCCTTCAGACGGGAATCCGCCGCCCGCTGGAAGTCACAGGGCATCGTGCCTGCACCGGCCGATTTCTGTCTCGCCTTCATCACGGCCAGCCACGACCCCGGCCTCTCCATTCTCCCGACGCACCGCGTCCTGGGTCGTCTCCCCGGCTTCGACAGCCGCGCCATCATGGAACGGCTCAACGATCGATTTTCCATCACCCCGCTTCCGCCCGAGGCATCACCGGCCGCCGCCGTCCAGAATCTCCTGCTCGCCATACAACGGCAGGGCCAGATGCAACCAACGCTCGGCATGATCTGCCGGGGCCTTCCGGGCACACACGTGCTCACGTATAGTCAGCCGGCCGCCGCCCAGCTTGATGTCCGAATTCTCCAATCGGAGATTTTGGAACAGATCCTCGATCTTCAGGAGGAATCGGCCGTCGCCAACGGCCAACTCCAGTATCTGAAGGATCCGTTGGAGGCGGCTCAACGGGTACTGGCCGGCGACGCCCAAGCGGCCTTTTTCCTCAACCCCACGCCGATCGAAGCCATCGAGGCGATCGCCAGAGGGGGTGGCCGGATGCCGCGAAAGACGACCTACTTTCTCCCCAAACCGCTGACCGGTTTTGTCATCTACCAGCTCGACCCAGCATCACTCCCGGCTTGACAACCTCTCCGGCCAGTCAGTAGGCTACGCTCATGTCGACGGAACGGCCCTTCATCTCCATTATCGTGCCGACGCTCAATGAGGCCAACACGCTGCCGGCCACCCTCCGGCCGCTGGTGGGACTGCCGGACAGCGAAATCATCGTGGTTGATGGGGACAGCCAGGACGGCACGCTTGATGTCGCGCGACAATATACCGAGAAGATTTTCCGTGGCGCCAGAGGTCGCGCACACCAGATGAATTTCGGGGCGATGCAGGCCAAGGGTTCCATTTTGCTCTTCCTCCATGCCGACACGACATTGCCCCCGGCCGCGCTCGACTCCATCCGCCGGGAGCTGGAAGAGCCCGCGGTGGTGGGCGGGGCGTTCCGGTTGCACATCGCGTCCAATCGCCGGCTCCTCAAAATCATCGGGTGGGCGGCCAACCTCCGAAGCCGCTACGCGGGGCTGCCCTATGGCGATCAGGCGCTCTTCGTCCGGCGGCCGGTCTTCGAGGCAGTGAGCGGTTACTCGCCGTGGCCGTTGATGGAGGATGTTGATCTGGTTCGTCGATTACGCGCACGGGGCCGCGTCGCCCTCCTTCCCGACACCGTGACCACATCGGCGCGGCGATGGGAGCAGGAAGGGCTCGCCTGGACCACGCTGCGTAACGGATTGTTGCTGATCGGATTCCTCCTCGGGATTTCTCCGGCCTGGCTGGCCAAACGGTACCGGGCCGTCAGATAACCGGAAGACCACCGGCAATGGAAAGGAGCATCGGATGACCACATCGAGTCTGGGGTTCACAAAGACCACGTCACTCACCTATGACCAGGCCATCGCCAAGGTGACGGAAGCGCTCAAACAGGAAGGCTTCGGCGTCCTGACCGAAATCGACGTCAAGGAAACGCTGAAAAAAAAGATCAACGTCGATGTTCGCCCGTATAAGATCCTGGGCGCATGCAACCCGTCACTGGCTCATCAGGCGCTGCAGCAAGAGATCGAGATGGGCATGTTTCTCCCCTGCAATGTCATCGTCTACCAGACCGACGCCGGCACGATCGTCGTCAGCGCGGTCGATCCCGCCATTGCGCTGGGCCGTCTCGACCGGCCGCAGCTCAAACCGATCGCCGATGAAGTGGCGACGCGGCTCCAGCGGGTCATCGCCGCGGTGTAACCCACGGATGGCTGACGACTATCTGATCTTTCCCGATGCGATCGAGATCGATCCGTCGGTCTTTGTCGCCCCCAACGCGACGCTGGTCGGCAGGATCGCGATCGGTCCGGAGGCCAGCGTCTGGTTTGGCGTCGTGATCCGGGCGGATACAGCGCCGGTGACCATCGGTCGGGCAACCAATATCCAGGATAACTCCGTCATCCATGTTGACACGGGTCAACCGGTCACCCTGGGCCACCACGTCACGATCGGCCACCGGGCGATCGTACACGGCGCCACGGTCGAACCGCACGTCGTGATCGGCATGGGCGCGATCATCCTGAACGGGGCCGTCATCGGCGCCGAATCGATCATCGGCGCGGGCTCCGTCGTCACCGAACGGGCCAATATTCCGCCCCGCTCACTCGTGCTGGGCGTCCCCGGCAAGGTGGTTCGGCCGGTCACCGAAAAGGAACTCGCCTACATCAGGCATGCCGCCTCGGCGTATGTCGCGTATGGGCGACAATATCGAGAGCGCACCTGTCTCTCCCGATAGAGACCGCCAACTCTCGGCTTACCGGGGGCGCTCCACATTTTCAGCTTGACGCCTTTCATCCGACATGCTATAGTTTTGACGCTTGGCTTGGACGATATGGCACGTGCACGGTAAAGAGGAACCGCAGCGGTCGCATCACGAGGCCCTGCGGTTTTTTTGTGCTCGCAGTCAGACCGCACGCTGTTCCGACCGGCTCGAGCAGATCAGAGCGAGTTCGGCGCCGCTCCTCACGGTGAGGGGTGTCGCGGCCGGGCAGCGTGTTCGAAGGGGGTGAGTTTCTACCATGGCAAGAGGCACTGTGAAATGGTTCAATGCCACCAAGGGGTACGGTTTTATCGCCCAGGAAAGTGGCAAGGACGTGTTTGTGCACTTCTCGGCAATCAGTGGTGACGGCTACAAGACCCTCGAAGAGGGTCAGGCCGTTGAGTTCGAAGTCACTGATGGACCGAAAGGACCGCAAGCAACCAACGTCAGCAAAGTCTGACGTTTTCTCGTCTGTAGGGGACCAATGGGATGCCCCGTTCCGAGTTCTAGCTCGGGGCGGGGCATTTGTTTTCGGATGTACGATTCGTGAACTCTGCGTACGGCGATGAGGATTGTCAAGGGGAGATGAGCCATCTTCCCTTGACGTGAGCGAGTGCCGATTCATCGGCGCGAGCGGAACAAATCGTATGGCTATGGGGGGTAGTCAGGGGGGAGAAAAGCCTCTCCCTCCTGACTATAATTGTCGCGCCACGGTCAACACCCGGACGGCGGCCGCCCCGGAGCGCCTGAGCACCCGGGCGCACTCATTGACGGTCGATCCGGTCGTCAAGACATCATCGATCAACACGACCGTTTTCCCCTCGACCTGCTTCGGGCGCCGGACCGTAAACGCGCGCCGGACATTTCGCCGCCGTTCGGCTGCTTCCAACCCGACTTGCGCAGCGGTCGGGCGTATCCGTTCCAGAAGATCCCACCACAGCGGCCAGCCCGCGGCACGGCAGACTACCTGGGCCAGAGCCAGCGCCTGATTGAACTCCCGTTCCCGCAGGCGATGAATGTGCAACGGAACCGGCGCAACGCCGTCAACCTTGTCCATCTCCCCAAGGAGCGGGAGGAGCAACGCACCCAACGAACGGGCCAGCACAATCTTCCGTTGATACTTGAGCAAGCGGATCGCCGTGGCGGCCGCCCCTTCATAGGACACGGCGGCACGGGCCCGATCAAAATACGGTTCCCGATCGCGACAGGCCGCACACCAATGGTCGGGGCTATGGGAGAGGGCAAACCCGGAGGCAAAAGGACGCCCGCATCGCGGACACCAGGGCGCCGTCAATCGCGGCATCTGCTCCCAACAGGGCGTGCAGATGTAGGGATTCCCGGCGGCGGTCGGTGCGCTCAGGCAGACCACACAACGGGAGGGCCAGAGGAGGCGAAGCCCCCAATCCATCCAGTCGTTGACTCGTTCGCGGAACGTCCGTGGGCCCTGTTACGTCGAGTAGGAGCGCAGGGGCAAACCGGTCTGCTCGACGGCCGGATAGGACGGGGACTCGACCGGCGCGGCCGGTTTCATGCGGGGCGTGATGATGGGCGACGCCAGGAAGGTGTTCCACTGCTCGCATCGGGGGCAGCGGCCCGACCACTCGGTCGTGTGATAATCACATTGCGGACAATAGTACGGAACCAACACCCGTTTCCTCAGATCAAGCGCCTTTTTGAATTCCTCGACCGCCGCCTGCTTATCTCCCCGGCGAAGATAGAGATTCCCCAACAGCTTGTGCAAGTCCGGAAATCGGGTGTTCGACGTATCGATCGTGGAGAGCAGCTCCATCGCCTCATCGATCATTTCCAACCGATAATAGAGTTTGCCAAGGTAGAACTGCAGCACGGGGTTGCCGGGATCACGGGCCATCGCCTGACGGTAGAGATCAATAATGCCGGCGGGATCTCCCACGTCAAGCGACAGATCTTCCAAGCGGTGCAGTAAAATCACGCTGGCGGTGCTCCAGTAGGCCTTCCGCCAGATCTCGGCCGCCTGGTCGGTCTTGCCTTCACTGATCAACAACCGGCCCAGCCCGATATAGGCGGGGACAAATCCCTTGTCCAGCTTGATGGCGCTCTTAAAATAGCGCCGGGCCGTTTCCGGCGCCTCTTGCAACAGCGCCTGTTGACCCGTCTCGTACTTGATGCCCAGGAAGCGCGCTCGTTCCTGCGGCTCCTCGCCCCCGCCGGCCGCCTCTTTGAGAAACCGCTCCTGCAGCGCATGCGCCTCTTCCCACTGGTGGAGCTGGATGCAGAGATCGCGCAACCGGGTCAGCGCCGTCCGGTTGTCCCGCTCTTGTACCAGCGTGTCCCGCAGCAGTTGCGCCGCCTCCTCGGGACGATGCATCGTCTCCAAATCATCGACCAGCGCCATCAGGCATTCCAGATCCCGATCCGCCAGACTTTTCGCTTTCCGGTGAAGCCGAAGCGCTTCTTGCGCGGCGCCCTGCACTCGATGCAGCGTGCCCAGATGAATGAGCGCCGTCCGGTGGTTTGGGTCGATGGCCAGGATCTTCTCATACCAGCCCATCGCTTCCTTCCGCTTGCCCGAGACCTCGGCATTGACGGCCAAGGCCAACCATTCCCGCACCCGCTGTTCCGCTCGACGGTGCCTGGCCTCTTTCCAGCCTCGGAGCAGACGGCGAAGCTCCCGAACCCCTCCCATCCCCAGCACCACCAGCCCCCCGAGGATAAACGCGGCCAACCCGAAGTAGATGACCGGAATGTCGTAGGTTTGCGCAGTGGAGAGATGAAATTCAACGGTTTCCGGATTCAACCACCCGAGATACACAACCCCCGCCAGGAAACCGAGCATCAACGCCGCTGCAAAGATGGTCCGCATTACGTCCCCTGCACCGATAAGGTGGAACGCCGCCCGCGCGACACCGGCCGTCGTTTCGGCGCGACCGTCAGTTGCTGGAGTTGCGCCGCCGTCACGCGCACCTTCGGCGCGTCACCCCAGAGCTGGTCAAACCGGTAGAACTCCCGCATATCGGATTTGAAAATGTGCACGATCAGGTCATGATAATCCATCAAAATCCACCCGGCGTGTTTCGTTCCCTCGACGCTCATCGGGGCACAGCCCGCTCTCGCCAACTGCTGCTCGATTGCCTCGGCCACCGCCTGCACCTGCCGATGCGACGCCCCTGAACAGATCACAAAATAATCGGCTACGCCGGTCAGGGCGGAAACCTTCAGCACCCGGATCGCCTCGGCCTTTTTTTCGTACGCCGCCTTGGCGCACAGGAGGGCCTTGTGTCGAGCGGTTACCTCGATGATGGCTCCCGGCGGCCGATGAGTCCGTGCATGAACAAATTAATGATAGAGTCCTTGCCGTAGTATATATGAACGGACGGCCTCAGGCAAGAGCGCCTCCACCGGTTGGCCCGCTTGAATCGCCGCCCGGACCTGCGTGGAGGAAACCGGACAGGGCGGCAGATGGACCAGCCAGATTCTCCCCCCGGTCGAGAGTGCGACCCGCTCCTGCGTCAACTCTCCTCGATCCAGCGCCTGCAGCCGTGCGGGCTCCTCCCCGGCCAATAGCGGCAGTTCCCGCAGTGACAGAAACGACCGGTTGGGCCGGGCGATGACCACAAACTCACAGAGCGTGAGCAGGCGCCGGTAATCGCGCCAACCGAGGATATCCGCAAACGCATCGGCCCCCACAAGAAAAAACAACGCGTCCTCCGGTTGCTGATGGCGCAACGCCGCCACCGTCTCCACCGAATAGGAGAGTCCCTGTCGATCGATTTCAATAGTGGAGACGTCGGCCCACGGATAGGGTTGGACGGCCAATCGGGTCATTTCCAACCGATCGGCGGCCGGCGCGAGCGACGCCGCCTTGAACGGCGGGGTGCCGGCGGGAATGAAGAGGATCCGATCCAGCCCCATGACCTGCCGGATCTGATCGGCGACGGTCAGGTGGCAGG
>JBGPUQ010000028.1:0-9904 GCA_041491185.1 Nitrospiria bacterium
CCAGGCCGGCCGCGATCATCAGGCGGGGGGCTGTGGTGCGTCGCCGCTTACTTGGGGCAATAGGGTGCTTCACATTCCTGCAGATGCTCATGGGGGTGCGCCTCCGGTCCAATGCGGAACTTTTCCTGACTCTCATACGATGGCCGCACCACCGTGTGCGCGTCAAACGTAAAGTCCACCGCCGCCGTTTGATCCGCCCCCACCGTGACCGTCTGCTCGATCGGCTTCAGGTGCGGGTGCCACGCCAGCACGGTGTACGTCCCCGGCGGTAACCCGTCGATCGTGAACTGCCCGCCCGCCTTCGTTCGCGCATAATAGGGATTGTCCACCATGAAGCCCCAGCCCTGCATGAATTCATGCATCCCGCAGATCATCTGCATGATGCGTTTGCCCGGCTCAAAATGAACCGGCCCGCCACGCGGCTCGGTGGAGACGGGCAGCGGGAAGTTCAGGACAATATTCCCCCGCTCGCTTTGAAACACCTGCCCGTTGTGAATGATCGGGTCTTTGTTGACCACCGAGACCGGCTCATGATTCTCCAGCACGGTCACCACCGGGTGGGCGTGGGTCAATTTGCCCGCTTCATTAATCACGAACTGCTCGCTGTCCGGCACATCGGCTGGATGGAACATGCAATCCACGGCCACAAAGTCATTGTGAATTTTGGGAAACGGCTTGCCCTGCGACACGTGTTGTACCACCACGATGGCATCTTTCAATCCCCCGTGGGCTCCCACGGCAAATTCCTGCAGCAGGACATTCCCCTGCCCATCCGAGATCTTCTTGCAAAAGGGGCCAAAGGGGTACAAGACCAGCGGGAAAACCCGTGGCGACGGCACCGGCCCCTCGAGCAGGACCCGTCCCGTGAGCGTTCCCCCGTGTGTCACGGGGGCCTCGCGGTAGGCTCGGGGGAACTCCACCACCGCTCCCACGCGGCTGCCCAGCCCCAACACCAGGGCCAGCAGCGCCAATATGATCTGCACACGATTCATCGTGACCACTCTCACGCTCACAAACTGGACCAAACAGCGCGCGGGGCAGGAACCTCCGCCCCGCCCCGCGCGAAACAACCGTACGAGAGCTGCGGCTTACCGCATCGACACAGGGCCGGGAGCCTCCCCTGTCGTCTGGGCAGTGGGCGCCCCATCGGCCGGCGCTTCGGCCGTCTGGTTGCCCACACCGCCGCGATTGAGCGACAGGACTCTCCGATCCCCCACCGGCAGCACCCGCAGGTAACCCCACTCACCGGCCTGGGTATACGGCATCCGGTGGTTCTGCCAGAGATAGTCTCCGGGGAGATGGAACGGCCCGCCCGCCCCCTCTTTAATATAGACATCGAGATTCTCGGAGGAGCCGAACTCGCTTGAGCTCAAGAGATCAGCCCCTTCCATGTCCGGCTTGAGCGGCCATTCATGACCCTCGAGGCTGAAGACCTGGTTCTGCTCGTTGAACGCCCCGAAGACGTGGATCCGCACCGGATCCCCCGCATGCGCCATGATCGTCGGCGTCACCGGTCCGGTCGATTCCCCAACCGCGCAGGCGGTAAACATCGTGCCCAATTCGCAGCCCTTCTCCTCCCGGTAGGCCCACGGCTCACTCCGGTAGTTCACGCCCGTCAATCCAGCGATCTGCTGAATGTAGGGCATGAAGGCCGTCCCGATGATGTTGTCCTCATCCTGGAAGAAGAGCGATGCATCCCGGAAGTCCGAGCGCAGCGCATTCTCCGGCAGGCTCCGATCCACCAGCACATCCGCCTGCCAGGCATTCTTCAGCGTGACATCGTCGCCCGTCACCGGATCGCGGTACTTCGATCCCCTCGGCCCCACAATGATCGCCCCAAAGAGCCCGTCGCGGACGTTGTTAATGAAATTGCCCCAGTCCCACACCAGCGCCGCCGTCTCGCCATACTGCGGCGGGGCGTAGAAGGTGTAGGTCCGGCTCTGACCGGGACCGATGGTCTGATCGCCGGGATTGTTGCCCACATTGACCCCTGCGGAATCTTTGGGATCAAACGCCAGCATGTCGGCGCTAAACGACGCCCGGCTGGTTTTCATCTCGTTCTTGAGCGTGACCTTGACGCAGTCACCCACATTGACATGCAACGTCAGCGGCATCGGCGAAAAACTGTCCGTCGCCACTTTGGCCTTCTCCCCTTCGAGCATGTAGATCTTGCCGCGCGGATTAGCCACCAAGAGCTTGCGGTCGAAATCGACGTCGATCACATCCGGTGCCTTGGGATTAAACTTCAGCGCCCGCTCCACAGCGATGACGTTAAAACTCTTCACCGGCGCGCCGGCCGGGCAAACGGATGTCGCGGAGGCGGGAATCTCCTCCCGGCCCGGCAGTTTCTTCAGATCGAAAACTTCCTTATCCAACACCCGGAAAATCCCCCAACTCCCTTCCGAAAAATGGGACGGCCGGCCGTCAAAATGGAGATAGTCACCGGCCATCTGCTGCGGTCCGCCGGCCTTGGTCACCAGATCGTACCGCTCCGCGATCCCGACGTGATACGCGTTTCTGAAATCGGAATGTTCGGCATACCGCTCCGTCCGGAAGGCATGGCCCGCCAGATGCCAGGTGTGGGTTTCGTTCATCATCACATGCATCAGACGGAACACCACCGTGTCGCCCAGATAGGCCCGCAACAGCGGCGTCCCCGGATCTTTTCCAAACACTCGTGTGGAGAAGACCACGGATGGATCCGGATTGAACTTGAGCCGCTTGGCGATCGACTCCGCCTTGAAGAAGAAACCGCCTCCGGTCGTGTGGGTCCCGCCGTTGAGCATCGGCACGGCGACCAGATCCAGATCATACGGCATCTGGAAGAAGAGCGCCTGACCGGCGTCGATGGCCGCTTTGACCGTCTGCCCAGGGGGATTCCCCGCCGTCACCACCTGCGCGGTATAGGGCACCGTGTCATGCAGATATTGCACCATCTCCCGGAAGCTGCCGTTGACGCCATAGCCGATCGGCTCGGTTGAGTGAATGTCCGCGATCGGACCGCTCCGGATCGGCTTGCCGGTCTTGGGATCATGATAGGTGGCGCCGACCGGCTCGACGATGAGACCGCCCACGGCTCCATGCGGCCAGGTGGTCCCGCCGAGCGCATGATCGTGCCAGAAGACGGTTCCCAGGTCGGCATCGACCCAGTAGCGGTACCGGACGAACTCCACCGACGCGATCTCACCCTTCTCGTGCTCATGCTTCAACGGCTCGCCGAAGATGAGCGTGTCTCCCTGAATATCCTTGATCCAGCGAACCTCCGCGGTTTTCACCTCATGCATCCCGATCATGATGTCGGTGCCGATATGGTACTTCGTCGCGCCGTCCGGCATCTTGATCTTGATGGCGGTCGCTCCGGCCTTGGCGTCCTCCGTCAGGATGGAGTTCATCGGCACCGGAAGCCCCTTCGCTTTATCTTTTTTCATCTCCGTGAACGGCCGGACCGACATCTCATACGTAAATCCGGTAATGACACCGTCGCTGGAGTTGTTGTCGAACTGCATGAAGTGCGGGTGGATGTTGATCTTCGACATCTGGAAGTTCGTGGTGTCGTTGTCCAACCACTCGCTCTTGAGGATCACATCGACGCAGTCATAGACATTGGCGCGATAGACCAGTGGCCGCGCCAGGTCGCTGTTGGCCCGGACCGCCGCCTCTTCTTCATGCAGGACATAGATCGTCCCATGCTGATCCACCACCGCCTTTTCCTTGCCGATGGCCTGATTCATGGTGATCGGGGTTTCAATGAAGTGAATCGTATACTGCTTCCGACCCGCGTTTTCCGGGCAGAGACTCCATTTCCCCTGCTCACCCGGCCGGGCCGGCTGGTTCGTCTCGCCACCCACGGCGCCGAGGCCGCCCGGTTCGGTCGCGAGGGCTCCTGTGCTCTTATCCATATGGATCGGCTCCAACCAGGGAGCCGGCCCATGATGGCGGGCAAACGGCACCCGCTTCCCGAAATGGGGCTTGAACTGCGGGAAGGCCAGCTTGCCGGTCTTCGAATCGAAGAGGATCGGCGGCCGCTTCCCCGGCATCGGTGATTTATACTTCGGATTGTCAAACGTCTGGGTCGACTCCGGTTCGCCCAACGCCTTGTTCCCCTCCCAGCTCCAATCCCACACCGTCGCGTCATAGGCCTCGATCTGCCCCTTCTCATCCGAGGTGTGGCCCGGTTGACCCGCCGGCGGAACCATCATCTTGACCCAGTCCTTGATCGAGATCTCCGCAATCGGCTTGGAGAAATCCGTCTTATCCGCCGTGATGTTCCATTTCTTGTCGTACCAGTCCATGGTCTTGCCCACGAGCTGGTCCGAGGTCACCGCCGGCTTCATCCGCCCTTTGCGATCCGGCAGTTCCTGCAGCGACGGCATGATGTCGGTGCTGCCGAAGGGATAATTTCCCGTCTGCAGCGTGTTATAGCCGCGCCCGTAGGACCACATGCCCGCGACATAGTGGTGCGCGACGTGACAGTGGAAGAGATAATCCGCCGCGACCTGCTGGCAGAGACCCCATCCACACTCGGTTTGAAGATCCAGCACCTCGGACGGACCGATCACCTCGACATCCACCCGGTCGGAGGTCGTTCGGACCTCGGGATACTTCACCGGGCCGTTCTGCGCCGCGGTCATGATGAAGTCCGCCTTGCCGTCGGCCTTGGGCTGACGCAACCAGCGGATCGACCCGCCATGCGGATGGTGGGAATGGAAGACCTCGCCGCCGCCATGAATCAGCCGCCATTTGTTCGGATCGCCCAGATAGCCCCTTGGAATCGGCGTCGGCACATCACCGAAGGTGTAGGAGCTGTAGGCCATCGATTCGTCTTCGAAGTGGAAATATTTTTCCTGAAGCGCAAGATTATTGATGCCGAACGGCTCGCTGCGATAGTTGAGCGCACGGGCCGAGGGGCGATAGGCATCGGTGTTCGGGTCACGCTGCGGGATCATCTCGCCCTGGCGATTCAACGGGCGGAACGATTCATCCCCGATCTCGTGATAGAAAATGACATACTCCCGGAAGTCGGGGAGGCCCGGGTGATCCGTAATCATCATCTGCCAGCCGCTCTTGGCCTCTTTCCCGGTGATCGGATCGAGGTAGCGCGAGCCCATCAGCTCGACAATAAACGCCCCGATCATTCCGAGACTCGCCTGCTCCCGGCCGACATGGCTGTGAAGCATGTGGGAGCCTTCCTGTTCGTCGGGCCGGATGTACCATTCGAAGGTCTGGCTCTTCCCCGCCTTGACGGTCGAATCGGGATTGGCCGCCGTGGCCGCCTGACCGGTGCTCTTAATGATCATGCTGGAGCCATGGATATGAATTCCGACATCTTCACCGTCCAGTTTGTTCTGAAGGGTGATCACCACGCAGTCCCCCTGGCTTCCGCGGAGTACGATCGGCTGGATGACATCGGTCTGCAGACCGGTGGTCACGGCACCGGTATTATACCCGGATGCTTTACGGGCTTCCTTGTTGGTTTTCTCTTCGTCCCGAACCTTCTGGATATTATCGGTCAGCACATACATGTAGCCGGGATGGTAGTCCAACCATTGATTCAGCGTGATCTCCACATTGATCGCCGAAAGGTCGTACGCCTTGACCGGAGCCCCGGCCGGACAATGGCCTCCGGTCGTCACCGATTCGCCCGCGGGCGCGGGACCGAGGAAATAACTGTGGTCCATCTGCTGCGCCATGCTCACGTCGTTGAATGGGCCCGTGCCGCCGGTATGAGCGGCATGCTCATCCGCGCCCTTGGCAATCTCATCCATCAACTTCTGCATCGCCGCGTTCACCTGCTCCTCATGACCGGCGCGGCCCTCGGAGACATCTTCCCGGGCGATCTGCTCCTTGAATTTTGCCTTCCAATCAGGAGCGGACTGTGGGGTGGAAGCCGCCGGCAGGGTCTGCTGATTGACTTCCTCGGCAGCCGCCGGAAGCGACACCACGCCGCTGAACAGCGGCGCGAGCAGGAACCCGCCTACCGAGACAATCGCCAGGAACAACTCTCTTTTCATTGATGATCTTTTCATGAGCGACCTCCTTGGATGTCCTTTGATTCCGATTACTTCAGTACGGCGGTCATCAAATCTTCCACCGTGGCATTTTTAATTTCCGTGTGATCATAGACCGTCAATTTATTGGCCTCGAGTGTGCACTGGATGATCCGTGCCTGACACCGGGAGATCAGCTCCTGCAGGAGCGGCTGATCCTCCGGGCGGCTGCTCTCCTTGAAATAGACCACGACATCGGGTTGGAACCGTCGACACTGTTGAATGGCGGTTTGGACATCCGACACAGTGGTGATCTCCAGATGATCCTTTCGCCCTTCCAGCAGACTGCTGACACCGGTCCCGAACAGGGACTGTGTCGCAATGAGGAGAAGCCGTTTTTTCACTTGAGTCGCACATCTGAATGAACGGCTCCACATTAATGGAGATGGTGCGCGCTGTCTATTCCGCGGATGGTCTATTTTGGGAAGAAAAAATGGCTATGCCTTTATAGCCCGGAAGGGCTATACGGCTATTTTCGATTGAACGGCGAAAAGCAGAACGATTTTCAGGTGTTCCTGTTGGAAAAACAGTGGCACATCCTCAACACTTTTCATTCGAAAATCGAAAATAAGCCGTGCTGACTGTTGCGCGACGAAACGGAAAAACTATGCCGACGGGCGGGGGCGGCCCGGCGGGGAGTTGCTCATCAACCCCTGCTGGTAGGCATAGACCGCGGCCTGGATCCGGTTGTTCATGTGGAGCTTCTTGAGAATATTTTTGAGATGGATCTTGACGGTGTGCTCCGAAATGCCGAGCGCGCCGGCGATCTCCTTGTTGCTCTCCCCCTTGGCCAGGCAGCGGAGGATCTCCGTCTCGCGCGCGGTCAAGGCTTTGGGGATTTCGTCCGGCGGGCGATCCGCCTTCCGGGCGATGCTGCCAAACTCCGTCAGGAGCTTTGACGCCATCGCGTGGGTGATCACGACCTCGCCCTTCACGATGAGATGGATGGCGTTGACCAGCCGATCGGGCTCGACATTCTTGATGAGATAGCCCCGGGCCCCGGCTTTGACGGCCGAGAAGAGATCCTCGTCCTCTTCGGAGACGGTGAGCATGATGATCCGGCTCTCGGGCAGCGCCTCCCGGATCAGCCGGGTCGCCTCGATGCCGTTCCGGCGCGGCATATTCACATCCATCAGGATGACATCGGGCTTGAGGCTCTGGGCCAACCGGGTGCCCTCCTCCCCGTCGCTCGCCTCGCCCACCACCGCGAGCCCCTTCTGCTGCTGCAGCAGGCTGATCAGCCCTTTGCGAAAGAGCGTATGGTCGTCCACGATGAGAATCCGGACCGGCGGCATCACTCACTCCTGCGGCGACGCCAGGGGCACACGCACGCACAGCGTCGTCCCCCCGCCGGGTCGTGACTCGAGCTGCAACTCTCCCCGGAGGGTGGCCGCCCGTTCCTTCATAATCTCGAGGCCGACATGGAGGGATCCCTGGCCGGAGAGCTCGCGCGGGTCAAACCCCCGCCCGTTGTCCCGGACCCGGATTTCCAGCATGGTCGGCGTGGTCACAAAATCGACGGCGACCTCGTTCGCCGAGGCATGCTTGCGAACGTTGGAGAGCGCCTCTTGAATGATGCGGAAGAGCTGCATCTGGGCCGCGGGCGGCAGGGCCGTCACATCACACGCGTGGCTGAGTGAGGCGCGGATCGAGGTCCGACGGCCAAAATCCTGCACGTAGCGGTCCGCGGCCTCCATGAGCCCTTCCCCCTCCTTGAACTTTCCCCGAAAATCGACGAGCAATTCACGCACATCCTCATAGGTATCCTTGATCACCTGGCGGATGTGGCCGAGTTCGGAGAGGGCCTGCTTCTTCTTTTCGCTGGTCAGCAGCGCCTCGAGCCGTTTGGTTTCCAGATTCAAGTAGGCCAGCGACTGCGCGATGCCGTCATGAATCTCCTGCGCGATCAGCCCGCGCTCTTCCAGCACCGCCAGCTCCCGCATCCTCGCATAGAGTTGTGCATTCTCGATCGCCACACCGACCTGACAACCCACCAGCACCAGGAGTTTCTGATCCATATCGGAAAAGGAGTGGGGCCGTCGGGCATAGATCGTCAGAATGCCCAGCGATCGATCCCTGGATTTGAGCGGAAGACTGACCACGGAGCCGAATTTTTCGTCCCGGCAGGCGGAGCGAACGAGCCGTGGCTCGGCGGTCAGATCCCCCGACGCCACCAGTTCGCCGGTCCGGGCCGCCTCGCCGCATAAACATTCCCCGACGGGGATGCGCCGCTCGGCGCAGACGAACCCCTTGGAGACCCCGCGGCTGGCCACGAGTTTGAGCGAGCCCGATTCCGGCTCAAGGAGGTGGATCGACCCCATATCGGCCTCGGTCAGCGAGAGCAGCTGATCCAGCACGTGGTTGAGCGCCTGATCGAGGCTATCCGCCTGGCTGATCAGGGCCGACAGCCGATTGAGCGTATCAAACTGGGCATCCCGCCGCTGAAGCGCCTCGGCGGGATCCGACAGACCGTGAGAGGTGTGGGACTCCATGGCATTCCCCGGAGTGCACTGACGCGCGCATTCTATCGGGTCTGATGACAAAAATCAAAGCGCCCCGCCCGCCGGGGGGCGCGGGCGCTAATTCGGAAAACCGCCCTTGGCGGTCGCCCGGCTGCTTCTCACATAGGGAAGATCAACCGACAGAATATAGGAATCGGAGGCGATCTCCGCCGTCTGGTGCGGATCGATATAGCCATTGGCGACATTGCGGGCCAGCGGAACGCCCCGATCGTCCAGCAGGTCATAATAGACAAACACACGCTGCCGCTTTTCCGAATTGTTCCGCACGGTTGCGCTCCAGATGAACTTGGTCTTGCCGATCCGCTCCCATACGGCGTCCGGACGCCACTGGTGACTAATCACCTCGATGGCCGACGGCTCCTGTTGGGAGAGTTTCTCGCTCCCCATTCCGAACGGCAGCTTCCGCTCCTTCGGCGTCGCCAGTTGACGGTAGAGTTCCTGAAACTGCGCGGTCGACAGCGAGGAGTCGGTCAACCGGGCCAGCTCCTCCGGGGTCACCGGAATCCATGACAATTCTGCCAGATCGGTCGAGCCGATCTTGATCCAGTGATGCGGCAGGATATCCTGCCGGATCAGCCGGTCGACGCCGCCGGAATATTTCATCGCCTCACGGATCGCCAGCCGGGCCTGTTCGGCGCGGACGCATTTACCGATGCCGAGATTCATCGGCGGATCCAAAAACGGGAACACTTTGATCCGGACCTTGACGGCCGGATCATCGCCGGTCATGGCCTGTTTGATCTCGTCCACCTGCCCCTTCCATTTTTTCGCCAGCACGATCTCAACGGTCGTCGGCGTGGCGCGGTTCTCGGGCGCGTTGCAGTCATAGACCGTCTCGGCCGGCAGGGCCGTCGAACCGACACACAAGACCGCCGCGACGGCGATCGCGCCCGCAAGACGGCGCACCCATCGATTATCGTCTCTCATGGGGTCTCTCATTGGGCCTCTCATCGGCGGGCACCGATCCGGCATCATGGGTGCTCGTGCGGAGGAGCGGGCGCTGTCAGGCGGTCCAAATAGCGGCGGGCCGGCGCGTTTTTGGGATCAAGTTCGAGGGTTCGCTGAAACGCCTGGAGGGCCAACTCCCGCAATTGCGTGCGTTCCCCCTGATCGCCATCGGCGGCGGCCGACAGGACGAGCGACTCCCCGAGCGACAGAAAGACCTCGGGGGAGTTCTGTTTCACCTCGGAGAGGGTGGTATATTCGCGGGCGGCGTCGCGATACCGCTTGCCCGCAAAATAGGCCCGGGCCAGCCGCTCCCGCGCCTGTGATTCGTTGGGGTCATCGTCCAGCAGCTTCTGCCATTGCTGCATCGCCTTGGTCAATTGCCCCTTC
>JBGPUQ010000029.1:0-9641 GCA_041491185.1 Nitrospiria bacterium
CCATCGCACGGGGTTGGCCAGTTGCCGGACCAACGCCGCTCTGGCCGCCGAGGCGGTGCTCACCGGTTCCGCATCGACATTCGTCACCACCGGCACCGAGAGATCACTCCAGCGCACCCGGTCGAGTTCCTGACCCAAGCGCCGGCTCGCCGGCTCCATCAACGGGCAGTGTGACGGCACGCTCACGGGCAACATCACCACCCGCCTGGCACCCCGCTCCTTGGCCAGCGTCGCGGCCGCTTCAACCGCTGCCGTCTGACCGGCGATCACCACCTGCCCGCCGCCATTGAGATTGGCCGGCACCACGATCCCCCGCCCCTGCTCTGATACGGCTCGACACAATTCCTCGATCGCGTCGGGCTCCAACCCGATCACGGCCGCCATCGCCCCCTGCCCCTGCGGCACCGCCTCCTGCATGAAGCGCGCCCGCTGCCGCACGATCCGAAGCGCATCGGTGAACGACAGCGCATCGGCCGCCACCAGGGCCGAATATTCCCCCAAACTGTGGCCGGCGACCAGATCCGGTCGGATGCCTCGCCGCTGGAGGGTTTGCCACACCGCCGTGCTCGCTGTCAAGAGCGCGGGTTGCGTCCACTCCGTTTGGTTCAGCGCTTCCGCAGGCCCGGAAAAACAGACCGCCGATAATCCGGGAATCACCTCATCAGCGGCGGAAAAAATCGCGTTGGCCTCCGGATGGCGTTCGGCCAACCCTCGACACATTCCAACCGTCTGCGATCCCTGACCGGGAAAAAGAAACGCAAGCTTGGGGATGATCATGTTCAGATTTTCACTGGAAAGTCAATAGGAAAGTCACCGGCAGTCTTCGTGCATCCCTACCATCGGATCACGGCCGCGCCCCATGTCAGCCCCGCGCCGAACGCTTCCAGCAGGAGCAGATCATTCGGGCGCACACGCCCCGCTCGAACCGCCTCATCCAGGGCGATCGGGACCGATGCGGCCGAGGTATTACCGACGCGATCGACATTCACAACGACTTTCTCCATGGGAAGTTCCAGTCGTTGCGCCACGGCCTGAAGAATTCTCAGATTCGCCTGGTGCGGCACCAACAACGACAACTGTTCCGGCGTCAATTGATTGGCCGCCAGCGCTTCCCGCGCCACTTCTTCCAGCGCTCGAACCGCAACCCGAAAGGTTTCGTTCCCTTTCATTTTCAGGAAGTTCAACCGTCCGGCCAGCGCCTCGGTCGACGGCGGGATGCGCGAGCCGCCGCTGGGCACATAGAGCAAATCCCAGAGCGACCCGTCCGAATGGAGATGGGTTGACAGCACGCCGCGCTCCCCTGGCTCCGCATGGAGCACAACGGCTCCCGCCCCGTCGCCGAACAGGACGCAGGTGCCCCGGTCGGTCCAATCGATCAGTCGCGATAGCACCTCCGCCCCGATGACCATGACGGTGTGATAAGTGCCGGCCCGAAGGTATTGATCGGCCACCGCCAGCGCGTACAGGAACCCGGTGCAGGCGGCGGAGAGATCAAAGGCAAACGCCTGCTTGGCCCCCAACCGTTCCTGCACCAAACAGGCCGTTGACGGGAACAGCATATCGGGCGTCGCCGTCGCGACGATAATCAAATCGATTGATGACGCCGGCAGACCGGCCGCGGCCAGCGCCGATCGACCGGCCGAAACAGCCAGATCCGACGTCGCCTCATCGGGCGCGGCGATCCGCCGTTCCCGAATCCCCGTTCGATCCAGAATCCATTGATCGGAGGTCTCCACCAGGCGCTCGATCTCATGGTTCGTCATCCGCCGCTCCGGCAGATAGGCACCCGTGCCGACCACCCGCGACCGGATCATCGCGTCGTCTCGTCTTTTGGAACGGCATTCTGCGTCGCCAGCGCCTGCAACAACTCCAGATCGGATTTGATTCTCACGTGAAGTTCCTGCTGGACACACTCCGTCGCCACCCGCACCGCATTCCGAATCGCCCGAGCCGAAGAACGGCCATGGCAGATAATGCTTACGCCGTTCACACCGAGCAGCGGCGCCCCTCCATACTCGGCGTAGTCAACCCGTTTTTGAAACCGACTGAAGGCCGATTTTAAGAAGAAGTAACCGAGCTTGCCCCACCGGGCCCCCGCAATCTCTCGTTTCAACAGTTTGAGAATGGTGGAGGCCAGTCCCTCGCTCACTTTAAGCGTCACGTTGCCGATGAATCCATCGCACACGACGACATCCGCGCTGCCGGCGTAGATATCCCGCCCCTCCACGTTGCCGATGAAATTGAGCGAGCTTTCGCGCAGCAGTTTAAAGGCCTCTTTCGTCAGCTCGTTTCCCTTCGTCTCTTCCTCGCCGATGCTCAGGAGTCCGATTTTCGGCCGCGTCCGATCCAAAAACCCGCCGACATAAACATGGCCCATCACCGCAAACTGGAGCAAATGGTGCGGCTTGCAGTCCACATTCGCCCCAACGTCCAACAACAGACACGGGCCAAACAGGGTTGGGAGCAACGCCGCAATGGCCGGCCGCTCGACGCCGGGAATCTGGCCCAGCAGAAAGAGGGCGGTCGCCATGGAGGCGCCCGTATTCCCGGCGCTTACGACCGCCGAAGCCGTTCCTGCTTTGACCAAGGAGGTCGCCACCCAGATCGAGGAGTCCCGCTTGCGCCGGACGACTTGCGACGGCGCTTCGTCCATCGCCACCCGCTGCGAGGCATGGTGGACGGTCAGCGGCAGCCGGTCCGATCCGGGACGGCGGTCCAACTCTTCACGGATGAGATATTCATCCCCGACAAGAATGATGGAGACGCCGAGTTCCTGGGCCGCGAGGATCGCCCCATCGATAATGGCGGCGGGAGCATTATCACCGCCCATGGCATCGATCGCAATGGGAGCCGAGGGTGCCATGGACGAACGGGAGTCGGCAGCGGGAAGGGAGGAACGATCGTGCTCGGAAACCGCCATACGATCAACCGCCGGCGGACGCGCTAGACCTCTTCGACGACGGGCAACACCTGCCGTCCGGCGTAGGTCCCGCAATTCAGACAGGTGTGATGCGGCAATTTCGGCTCATGACATTGAGGACAGAGCCCGGATTGCACCACGATCAGTTTTCTTTGTGCACGCCGTTTGTCCCGTCTTGCTTTTGAAGTTTTATGTTTCGGATTGGCCATAGGATTCACCCTTTCTGCATACGCCGATGACGCATTGATGGTCTATTGTAACAATCGTTTCAACTGCAGTCCCTGGGGCTCGTTCGCGGGCGGCGGACAACCACAAGGCCCCTCATTGAGATTGTGGCCGCATGACGGACAGAGACCTCGGCAGGCCGGCCGACACAACACCCGCATCGGAATGGCCAGGAGCAACTGCTCCCGGACCACGTCGTTGGTCTCCAGACCGCCTTGCCGGTAATACAACTGTTCAAGCTCATCCGCATGGAGCTGATGCACGCCCTCCGGCCGATCATCGTCGGCCGGAGCCAGGAAAAGGTGGAGCGAGGCGCTCACCGGATAGGCGCATTCTTCCACGCACCGGCTGCACGCAACGCGCAAGGGAGCCGAAATTTGACCGTCGACCATGATGATCTCTTCATCTCTCGTCACCCGCAGATCAACGCGAACCGGCCCCTCCGCCCGCCAGTCTTCCTGTTCAAGACCAAGTTTCGCCAACGGTGTCTGATCGGAAACCAGCACTCCCTTCGGCGAAATTTCTGAGAGCCGAATCCACATACGCTGTCATCCAAAACACCGACTATGAACGCCTCGCGGAGGCGCGGTCCTCTTACGCGGACACTCAAAAGGGGATGGCACTGTCAGGCTGCACAGCGGCCCATCCCCCTTAAATTCATCTGCCGGTCTAGTGGCCGATTTGTCGATCGACTCCGTGGCAGGTCATTGATGCTCAGGACAACCGTGACGGCGCATCGCGTCCAGTGCCCCGTTGATCACGCCCCGAACGAATGACCGCACCCGCAGGTTGACTTCGCCTGCGGATTTTTGATCGCAAAACCCGATCCCTCCAAACCATCGACAAAGTCGACTTCCGCCCCCGCCAGCAGCGGAGCGCTCTGGGGATCGACGAACAGCTTCACGCCCTGGTGTTCAATCGTCTGGTCCTCGTCACCCGGCTGGTCCTCAATGGCCATCCCGTATTGAAACCCATGGCATCCCCCTCCGGTCACATAGACGCGGAGTCCACATCCGACCTTCTGCTCGGCTTCCAGTACACCTTTGAGTTTCTCAGTCGCCCGATCTGTCAGTGTAATCATGGTTGTTCTCCTCTCCGCGCACGACCCGGCAACAATCCTGGCTATCTCGTTGATTTCTCTGCCAGTCCGAGCGTATTTCCATTACTCTATTGACACTCATAGTGTAACATGCAGTCCGCCAACCTGTCAATCAATCCGGCCGATCACGATGGCTTCGGCGCCGCCACGCCAGAGGATGAAGCAACCGCTTCAGACCGGTTGACGCCAACGGCGGCCGGTTTGAATGGACACCGGTGGGCATCGACGTGCGCTTGAAATTCTGCGGAAAAATGGCGCAACACGCTCTCGACCGATCGAACCGCGCTGTTGATCAAGTCGCAATAGCCGCGCCCTCGAATGAGGTCACAAATTTGTCTGATCCGTGATACCTCTTTCCCCGTTCCCCGCCCCTCCTCGATGATTCGCAACAAGTCTCGAATATTCGCCGTTCCCATCAAGCACGGCGGGCATTGGCCGCAGGTTCCGTCCGCATAAAACGAGGCAAACTGCAGCGCCACATCGACCATGCACACCTCGTCGTTGTACACGATCACACCCGCCGTCCCCAGGCTGGAACCGATCGCCTTGAGCGAGTCAAAATCGAGCGGAACATCCAGATCCTTTTCCGTCACCAGCGAGTGGGAGGGGCCGCCGGGAAAGATCGCCTTCAACGGTCGCCCGTTCCGTATGCCCCCGCCGATCTCATAGACCAATGTCCGAAGCGGCGTGCCCAACGCCAGTTCGTAGACACCGGGTCGCACCACATCCCCAGACAGCGTGAACAGCATGGTGCCCGGGCTGGTCGGTGTTCCATGCTGCTGAAACCGCTCCACCCCGTCCCTGATAATGAGGGGAATATTCGAGATCGTCTCCGCATTATTGACCAGCGTCGGCTTCCCAAAGAGACCGTGCTGAATCGGATAAAACGGCGGCTTCTGCCGCGGCCTCGGCGGCCGCCCCTCAATCGATTCGAGCATGGCCGTCTCTTCACCGGCGATATAGGCATCGGAGCCGCGGAAGGGCTCCACTTCGATGGGAAGCAGCGCGGTCGTTCCTTCCCCGATCAGCAAGGCCTCCTTCGCTTCGGCCACGGCGCGGACCAGGCAGTGGTACTCCTCGGTAAAGCGCCCCTTCAAGAAAATATAGACGGTGGTCGCGCCGACCGCGTACGCCGCCAAGGCCGCGCCTTCGATCAGTTGGTGCGGATTGGTCCGGATCAGCAGTCGATCTTTTTGCGTACCCGGCTCACCCTCCGCCGCATTACAGCAGAGATACTTCACCGGCCCCTTTTTGGCCGCGGCCATCTCCCATTTTTTACCGGTTGGAAAACCCGCCCCCCCGCGCCCACGAAGACCGGATCGTTTCACCTCTTCGATCACCCGCGCCGGAGTCCATTCCCTTACCGCACGGGTCAGGGCCTCGTACCCGCCCTGCGCACGATAGGCGGCAAGGTCGAGCCGTTGTTCTTTGTGCAGGAGAACCGATTGTTCCATGAATGGGGTGGATGGGCCGGCTACGGAGCCGGCCAGTTGGAATTTTGTCGCCGGATTATACCACAGGGTCAACCGGCTGCCAAACGAAAAGTCAGATCCAGTCGGAAGGAAATCACCCACGGTTCCAGTGGAAGAACCACGGGATCGAATCAACGCTCAACTCAAGAGCCGGCGTGAACTTTATGCCGCCGACCGACCGAGATCGTCCGATTCTTTCCAACCCAAGGCCTGGGGCGTTGTTCCCGATGCGCGGAAATCACCGAATCGATAATCTCCCCACAAATCAAACACCGCCACCCGGCGAAGAAAATCACGCCGGTATCGTCACGAAGATCTTCAAACACTTCCTGCGACATCCTTCCATGGCAACGTGGACATTCCATCGCTCTTCCTCCTGAATATAACCTGTTCAGAAGAGCAATCATCATGCCAAAGAAACGTTTGCATTAATAATTAATATAAATCAATAAGTTAAGAATATTGCTTTCTTTCTCTCATAGCTTCATATGTTTCATATATGAAAAACAAGTCCAATGCAAACCCTCTATTATTTAATAAACATATATAATTCAACTACTTACTAATATTTCAAAAATGAAACGTAACGGCTTAACGTTGCAGGCTCCACCCTCAGGACTGGGATGCTGTGACCGAAGTGGCAACCGCTCCCCCATCGTTTCCTCTCGAGTCTATTTTGGGAAATGCGGCCCGTGCTCACTCTCTGATCCGTCTAGCCGGAAACAGGAGGTTTAATCTCGTGGTCACGCAGCCGCCGCCAGAGTGTCGTTCGGCTCATTTGCAGGCGACTGGCGGCCTCCTTATAGTTCCACCCCACCTCATTGAGCACCGTCAGCAGGAGTTCCCGCTCCAAATGGGAGCGAGGATCCTGCCCCATGGCCGCCCGTCCGACCAAACTCTTCTGCCGAATATCCGCGCCCAGATCACGAGGAAGAATGGCCTCGCCCCCGCAATGCACCACAGCCAATTCGATGATATTCTCCAGCTCCCGAATATTTCCCGGATAATCGTAGTAGTTGAGCAACTCAATCGCCTCAGGAGAGATGGCGGTGATCCGCTTGCCGGTTTCTCTGGCGAACCGTTTCAGAAAATGCTCGGCCAACGGGGAAATATCGCCACGCCGCTCCCGCAGCGGCGGCAAGGTCAACGGAACCACACGAAGGCGGTAGTACAGATCCCGCCGGAAACGTCCCTCCTCGACCGATCGCTTGAGATCCTGGTTGGTCGCCGCAACCACCCGCACATCGACTTTTCTTCCCCGGCTCTCCCCCACCCGCTCAAACTCCTCCTCCTGGAGAACGCGCAGCAGCTTGACCTGCGTCGACGCGCTGATGTCGCCGATTTCATCGAGGAAAATCGTCCCACCGTTGGCTAATTCGAATCGACCGATTTTATGAGTCACCGCGCCGGTAAAGGCCCCCTTCACATGGCCGAAGAGCTCGCTCTCCAACACCCCTTCCGCCAGCGTAGGGCAACTGACCTTGATGAACGGCTTTTCCGCCCGTGGGCTCAGGTGATGGATGGCGTGCGCCACCAACTCTTTTCCGGTACCCGTCTCGCCCTCGATCAGGACCGTGGCCTTGGTCCGCGCGATATCCGGCAGTTGCTTGAGCAGCAGCTGCATCTTCAGGTCCTGGGCGATGATCTGGTCGAACGCGTAGCGCGTTCGAACCTCTTCCTCCAGCGCCTGGCTTTTGATCCGCTCTTCGATCAACTGCCACATCAACCGCGCGCTTAGACCCCCGATCAGTTCGACGCCGCGCGCGCGCAGGCTTTCCAGCGTCGATTTGATCTTCTCATTCCCCGTCACATCGATGACGATATCCACCGGCTGCTTCACCAGCTCCCGATAATCGGCGGTCGTCGGAATTTTCAACCGGCGGGCCAGATCCATGCCGGGGGCATCGGGTTGGAGGTCGGCGACGCCGATGATCGTCACCAGGGGATCTTTCTGCAGCAGTTCGATCAACACCGCTCCGCCGCGACCGGCTCCAATGATCGCCACGCGCGTCATGGTTGTCTTACAGCAGTTGATCGACCGCGCGGCAGAGCTCTTGCACCGCATCGACCGATTTTTGAAACGCCGCCCGTTCCTGAGCCGAGAGATCCATCGCGACGATGCGTTCGACGCCTCGACGCCCCAACACAGCGGGCACACCGACAAACAAATTCTTCACTCCATACTCGCCGCGGCAGTAGGCCGCGCACGGGAGGAGCTTGTGTTGATCCCGCACCACGGCCGTCACCATTTCAGCAATCGCGGCTGACGGCGCAAAGTAGGCGCTCCCCGTCTTGAGCAGGTTCACGATTTCGGCCCCCCCGTCACGCACGCGTTGAACGATCGCCTCAATCATCGGTTCAGGCATCAGGGCCGTGATCGGCACGCCGCCGACCGTCGTTTCTCTCGTCAACGGCACCATCGTGTCGCCATGGCCGCCCATGACCAGCGCTTCGATGTTCTCCACGGAAACGGACAACGCCTCCGCGATGAACGCCCGGAACCGGGCGCTGTCCAGCACCCCCGCCATACCCATGACCCGCTCAGGAGGAAAACCGCTCACTCGGTGGGCGACATACGTCATCGCATCCAGCGGATTCGAGACCACAATCAACACCGCGTCGGGAGAATGATGCCGGATCTGTTCGGTGACCTCCTTCACGATGCCGGTATTCATCCTGAGGAGATCATCCCGGCTCATCCCCGGTTTTCTCGGAGAACCCGAGGTGATCACGACCACATCCGATTGGGCCGAGGTGCCGTAGTCACCGCCCCCGATCACCCGGCAACCGGAACGATAGAGCGGAGCCGCCTCCGCCAGATCGAGCGCTTTGCCTCGGGCAACACCGTCAGCAATGTCGATCAACACCACATCGCCCACCCCCTGGGCGATCAGCTGCTGGGCCGTACTCCCGCCGACATTGCCCGCGCCGACGATTGTGATCTTTGGCCGCTCCATCAGCTCTCCTCCCCCTCCCCACCGTACACGATCGAGGCCGATATCCCCGGCTCAAGAGCCCGATCCGCCCCACCGTTATAGGCAATTCCGCCATTCCTGTCAAGGTATCGGCAATGACGGAGAAACACGTGAGCAGACCGGTCGTCACGATGTGGTCAGAGGAGCTCGCGAACACGGACCAGCGTCATCGATGACCCGCCGGCGCCACGATCAGGGCGACGCCCTCTACCGGGTATGCTGGGGTCTGAAGCCGGGGGAGGAGCGGTAACCTGGGGAGTATGGGTAGTAGCGGTAACCCGGATACCGGTAGTACCCCCCATAGGAGAAATAGGGATACCGGTAGTAATAGGGATAATAGTAGGGGTACGCGTAGACCGAATAATAGGGATAGCCGTAGGGATACCCATAGGCATAGGCGTAACCGCCGGGATAGGAATATGGATAGGGATAGGAAAAACCTGCCGAGGCCCCTGCATAATAGGCCCCACCATAACAACCCGCCAATGTCAGGACGACACACACCGCCATCCCGATAAAAACCCGCCGTATACATGTGCCGATCTTCATGACCCCCACCTCTCCCCGACAGCCTGCGCGGTTACTCACCGCGCGTTCGTAGCTTCTCCTCCAATTGCTTGATCACGGTGTCCCGCTCCTTGGGATAACTCGGGAGCACGACGAGATCCACCGTGGCCAACGACTCGCGCCAACTTCCACGAACCATGATCAAGAAGAAGGTCCTGTACTCAAGCGGCCCGCCATTGGTCTCTTCCCGGGCCAACGCTTTGGGGCGAGTTTGAATGATGCCGGCCTCCCGGTCGGCAACGGCGATGTCATAGCCGTCGCCACGAAGCGTTTGCAGAATCCGATCAAACGAGGCGTTATAGCTCGTGTGGAATGTGATCGTATGTTCAGGCAGGGGGGGCGGTTCGCCCCGGGGCATTGGGGCACAAGCCGCCGCCACGAAC
>JBGPUQ010000030.1:0-9192 GCA_041491185.1 Nitrospiria bacterium
CGCGACGGAGCTTGCGGATTTAACGATTCATGAGTTGCACGACCGGCTCGCGAGCCGCGAGCTCAGCGTGCAGGAGCTGACGCGGGTGATCTACGATCGGATCGATCACTCGGAGCCGGCGATTCACGCCTTCGTGACGCTGACCCGGTCGCGGGCGGAAGCGGCCGCGGCCCGTGCGGATGCGCTCTTCAAGGCCGGCGGGACGGTTCCGCCGCTGACCGGCATCCCGATCGGGATCAAGGATAATCTGTGTACCACGGGCGTCGAAACGACCTGCGCCTCAAAAATTCTCAAGGGATTCATCCCGCCCTATCACGCGACCGTGGTGGAGCGGCTCGATCGGGCCGGCATGGTGATGGTCGGCAAAACCAACATGGATGAATTTGCCATGGGATCATCGACGGAAAACTCCTCCGTCGCCGTCACCAAAAACCCGTGGGATGTGACCCGCATTCCCGGCGGCTCCAGCGGCGGCTCCGCCGCGGCGGTGGCGGCCGGGTTCTGCGCGGCCGCGTTGGGTTCCGATACCGGCGGCTCCATCCGGCAGCCCGCCGCGTTGTGCGGGCTCGTCGGGCTCAAGCCCACCTATGGCCGCGTCTCCCGGTATGGGTTGGTGGCCTTCGCTTCGTCGTTGGATCAGATCGGGCCGCTGAGCAAGGATGTCACCGATTGCGCGCTGATGCTTGGGGCGATCGCCGGCCACGATCCCCGCGATTCCACGTCGGCGGCGCTGGAGGTTCCCGATTATCGCGCCGCGCTGTCAACGCCAGTGGCCGGTCTTCGGCTTGGGGTGCCAAAGGAATATTTTGTCGAAGGAATGGATCCGGAGGTGGAGCAGGCCGTGCGTGAGGCGATCCGCCTCTATGAAAAGATGGGCCTGACCGTCAAGGAAATTTCGCTGCCCCATACCCGGTATGCCGTTGCCACCTATTATCTGATCGCGACGGCGGAGGCGAGCTCCAACCTCGCCCGCTACGATGGGGTCAAGTATGGCCATCGAACGGCGGCCGCGGCCACTCTCACCGAACTCTATACGCGGAGCCGGGATGAAGGGTTTGGACCGGAGGTCAAGCGGAGGATCATGCTGGGCACCTATGCGCTCAGCGCCGGCTACTATAACGCCTATTACCAGAAGGCTCAACAAGTGCGCACCTTGCTGCGGCGCGATTTTGACGAGGCGTTCGCGCAGGTTGATGCGATTGTGACGCCGACCACGCCGACGCCGGCGTTCCGGATCGGGGAGAAAACCGACGACCCGTTGCAGATGTACCTTTCCGATATTTTCACCATTTCGGTGAATCTCGCCGGCATTCCCGCCCTCTCGATGCCCTGCGGATTTACGCGGGGCCATCTGCCGATCGGGCTGCAGTTGTTGGGCAAGCCGTTTGACGAATCGACGCTGCTGCGGGTCGCCTATGCGTATGAGCAGGCGACGGACTGGCACCGACGAAGGGCGCCGGTGAAATGACAAATGAGAAAATTTTCGATTTTCGAATGAGAAGCGAAGGCAAAGAGAAAAATTCAGATGACGAGTAACGAAGAAAAGGTAAAACAGCAGAAGAATCTGATGGTTTTTAAGCCGACCATCTTTTCCCTGGACCCTGGACCCTGGACCCTTTACCCATGAAATACGAGCCCGTGATCGGGATGGAAGTGCATGCTCAGCTCCTGACCCGCTCCAAGCTGTTCTGCGGATGCAGCGCCGCGTTCGGTGCGCCGCCGAACAGCCGGGTCTGCCCGGTCTGCGCGGGACTGCCGGGAGTGCTGCCGGTGTTGAATCGACGCGTGGTCGAGATGGCCGTGACGGCCGGCCTGGCGACGGGCTGCGCCATTACGCCCTACAGCCGATTTGCCCGGAAAAATTATTTCTACCCCGATCTGCCGAAAGGCTATCAAATTTCCCAGTACGAATTGCCGATCTGCCAGCATGGGGTGCTCGACATCGAGGTGGGCGGTACGACCAAGCAGGTGCGGCTGCGTCGGATTCATGTGGAGGAAGACGCAGGCAAAAACCTCCACGAGGGCATTGCCGAGGCGAGCCATGTCGATTTGAACCGTGCGGGGGTCCCGCTGCTGGAAATCGTCAGTGAACCGGAGCTCCATTCGGTGGCGGAGGCGGTCGCCTACCTCAAAACGCTGCGCGAGCTGGTCGTCTACCTGGAGATCTGCGACGGGAACATGGAGGAGGGAAGCTTTCGGTGCGAACCGAATATCTCGCTTCGACCGGCCGGCACCACCGGGTTGGGATCGCGGGTGGAGCTGAAAAATATCAATTCGTTCAGGTTTGTGCAGCGCGCGCTTGAATATGAGATCGATCGGCAGGCCCGGCAGTTGGAACGGGGCGAGCGGGTGGTCCAGGAGACGCGGTTGTGGGATACCGACCGCGAGGTCACCGTGATGATGCGCTCGAAAGAAGAGGCCCACGATTACCGCTATTTTCCGGAGCCGGACCTGGTCCCGGTGCAACTCTCCGCCCAGTTTATCGATGAGCGCCGCCGCGGGATGCCCGAGTTGCCGTCGGTCAAACGGCAACGCTATCAGCGGGAGTATGGTCTGTCGGCGTATGATACCGGGGTGCTGACATTGACGCCGGCCACGGCCCGTTATTTCGACGCAGTGTTGACTCATGGGGCCGCGCCAAAAACGGCCAGTAACTGGGTGACGGTGGAGCTGTTCAGTCATCTGAATAAGGAGAACCGGTCCATTGAGGAGAGCCCGATTGCGCCGGCGCAGTTGGCCGCGCTCCTGACCCTCATCGATCAGGGGAGTGTCAGCACGACGATGGCCAAGAGTGTGTTCGAGAAGATGTACCAAACGGGCCACGATGCGAAGCGGATCATCGAAGAGGATGGCTTGGCCCAGGTGAGCGATGTCGGCGAATTGGCGCGATTGATTGACGAGGTGTTTGGGCGGTATCCAGCTGAAGTCGAGGCCTACCGGCAGGGCAAAGACAAGTTGTTTGGGTTTCTCGTGGGGCAGGTGATGAAAGTCTCCGGCGGTCGGGCCAACCCGACCACGGTCAATACGCTGTTGAAGCGGAAACTGACGGACGGCCAACCCGGCCAGGGCGCCGGAGGCGACCGGTGAGCAAGATCGCCAGGATCACGGCCCGCGAAATTCTTGATTCCCGGGGGTATCCCACGGTCGAAGCGGACGTGTGGCTGGAGAGCGGCACCATGGGACGGGCCGCCGTGCCGTCCGGCGCGTCGACCGGCCGTCGTGAAGCGCTGGAGCTGCGTGACGGGGATTCGCGCCGCTATGGCGGGCGCGGTGTGCTGACGGCCGTGCGCCACGTGACGAATGAAATCGCTCGCGCCGTGACCGGTCTGCCGGCGGAGCATCAGGCGGAGATCGATCGGCGGTTGATCGCGCTTGACGGGACGCCGGAGAAAAAACAGCTCGGGGCGAATGCGATCCTCGGCGTCTCGTTGGCCGTGGCGAAAGCGTCGGCCCAGGAACGCGGTGAGCCGCTCTTTGTCGCGCTCGGCGGCCGGGAGGCGACGCTGTTGCCGGTGCCGCTGATGAATATTCTCAACGGCGGCGCGCACGCTGACAACGGACTCGACATTCAGGAATTTATGATCGTGCCGGTCGGCGCGCCGTCGTTTCGGGAGGCGCTCCGGATGGGGGCGGAAGTCTTTCACGCGCTGAAGGGGCTTCTGCACACACGACGCCTCTCCACGGCGATCGGCGATGAGGGTGGTTTTGCCCCGCAGCTTGGTTCGAACGAGGCGGCACTGGAATTGCTCGTCGAAGCGATCACATCAGCCGGCTATGCGCCGGGAGGCCAGATCGCGATCGCGCTGGATGCGGCGGCCAGCGGCTGGGTGGAGGAAGGGCGGTATACCGTCACGGCCGAGAAGAAAATACGGCAGCCCGCCGAGGCGATCATCGACTGGTACGAACAGTTGATCGGCCGGTATCCGATTATCTCGATCGAGGACGGATTGGGCGAAGACGACTGGGCGGGCTGGCAGCAACTCACCAAACGGCTGGGGAGCCGCGTGCAGTTGGTCGGGGATGATCTCTTTGTCACCCGCGCTGAGCTGTTGCAACAGGGTATTCGGGATGGGGTGGCGAACGCCATTTTGATCAAGCTCAATCAGATCGGGACGCTGACCGAAACCTTGGAGACGATCGAGGCGGCCCGGCGCGCCCGTTATGGCACGATCATTTCCCATCGCTCGGGCGAAACGGAAGATACAACGATCGCCGATCTGGCGGTGGCCACCGGCGCCGGCCAGATCAAGACGGGATCGATCAGCCGGTCCGAGCGGGTGGCGAAATATAATCAGCTGCTCCGGATCGAAGAGGCGCTGGGGGCGAGGGCCCGCTACCCGGGCGCAGCGCTCTACCAACGGCGGTGAGATGGCCGGCGCGAATCTGACCAGAGTCACATCGTCACGGCGCCGTCAATGGCTCACGACCATGGCCACAGTGGCGGCGGCTTTCTTTTTCTTCAGGCTGGCGCTCTCCTTGTGGATGAGCGATATGGGAATCTTCAAGTTCCTGGAGCTTCGCCAGATGCGGCGCGATCTTGGGCAGGAGCTGGCCGACCTTCGGCTCAAGAATGGGAAATTGGCCCAGCAGGTTGAGGCGCTCCGGAGCGATCCGCTCTATATCGAAGCCCTGGCCCGGGAACAGTTGGGCCTGGTGCGGCCGGGAGAGACGGTCTATCGATTGGTTCCCGCCCAACCGTCCGATTCCCCCACGGGGGGAAAAAAACTGCCCGTCCCTTCGCCACGTCCGACGCCGTTGACGCATGACTGAGCCGTTCAAATCGGGCTACGTGGTGTTGGCGGGCTGCCCGAATGTTGGCAAGTCCTCGTTGCTCAATCAGATTCTGAGCGAGAAAGTCTCGATCGTCTCGAAGGTTCCGCAAACGACCCGAAGTCGAATCGTCGGCATCCGCCACCTGCCAGGCGCCCAACTGGTGTTTTTGGATACGCCGGGTTTGCACCGGCCCTATCGCCGGCTCAACCAGCGAATGGTCAAACAGGCAAAAACCGCGCTGTTCGACGCGGATGTGGTGCTCTTCGTCGTGGATGTGACGCGGCCGCCGGGCGAAGGGGATGAGTCGATCCTTGAGCTGTTGTCGTCCGTGCCTCCGGCGGAGCGCCGGCCGGTCTTCCTGCTCCTGAACAAAATTGATCTGATCAACAAGTCCCGCCTGTTGCCGTTGATTGAATTCCACCGTCAGCGCTATCCGTTTCAACTCTTCCTGCCCGTTTCCGCGGAGACGGGAGACGGCGTGGAGTCGCTCCTCGAGGCCATTGTGTCGGTCTTGCCGCAGGGTGCGCCCCACTATCCGTCCGGCCAGTCGAGTGATCAAGCGCTGTGGTTTCGGATCGCCGAGATCATCCGGGAAAAAGTGCTGCATCATACCAGACAGGAAGTGCCCCACTCCGTGGCGGTGCTGATCGAAGAGTTCTCCGAGCCGGAGGGCGACGAAGCCAACGGGCTGGTGCGAATCCGGGCGCATGTGGTGGTGGAACGGGATTCGCAGAAAGGGATCTTAATCGGCCGAGGCGGCCAGATGCTGAAAACGGTCGGCAGTGAAGCCAGGCAGGAAATCGAACAATTGTTGGGTAAGCAACTGTTCCTGTCGCTGTGGGTGACGGTGAAAGAAGAATGGCGGGAAGATGAACGATTTCTAGATGAGGTCGGATATTAGGTGCAGGCGGATCAGTGAAGAAAAAGCGGATCAGGGATGAGTGGAGAAACGGCGGAGTAAGAGAGACAAGCGTATGGCGGTGGGGATTCTTAAGGGGAGCGGTGCCGCTCCCCTGAAGTTGAGCGAGTGCAACGCACGAGCGGAATATCTGGCGGTGGGGGATAAAGAAGAAATTTTCGATTGACGATTGTCGATTTTCGAATGAGGACAATGGCGGGTGTCGAATTGAAGAGCCAGAAAGCTGACTTGAATGACTGCCACGCACGGGCGGAAAACGTATGGGCGATGGGGGTTGTCAGGGGGAGCTGAGCATCTCCCCCTGACTCTACAATGCCGTTAACGCGAACAGAAGCAATCATCCTTGGTTCACTTCGGTTGGGCGAGGCCAATCGGCTGGTCACCTTTTTGACGCCGGACCGGGGACGGCTGGCGGGGATGGCCTATAACGCGAGGCGTCCCAACCGTCGGTTCGGCGGCGCACTGGAACTGTTTACCCACTGTGAGTTGGTGCTCGCCGAACGGCGGCCGCATCATCATCTCGATATTCGTCAATCGTCCATCATTCATGGATTTCCCTTGATCCGGCGCGATCTGTCGCTGATCGAGGCGGCCAGCCGGCTCGTCATGCTCTGTCGGGCCTTTTTGCCGGAAGCCGCGCCTCATCCGGCGGCCTTCGAACTACTGGTCGACGGATTGGCGGCGCTGGAGCGGGGGCGCTCCGCGTGGTTGACGCTTCGTCTCTTCGAGGTGGCGTTGCTCCGCGATGTCGGCTATCAACCCCGATTGGATCGTTGCGTGCGGTGTCAGCATGATCGCCGGGAGGGGACATTCGGGCCGGTGTTCTTTTCACCGCTTGCGGGTGGGCTGCTGTGTGGCCGATGCGTCGCCGCCGGCGGACGCGGGCATGATGCCGCCGTCCGCCCGGAGCCGTTTTCGGTCTCACCCGCGGCCGTGGCGTTTCTGCAGCAGGCGGTTCGGCTGGGGTTGGAGAAGGGGGAGCGGTTGCGCCTTCCGCCCGCGCTGTGTGATGAAGTTGAATCGCTGCTGCGGCACTATATTCGACTGCTGCTGGATCGACAGCCCTTTTCCCGTCGGCTTGAGGCGGCACCGCTTGGTCATCTTCCGTCCGTCCGGCAAGCGGCGGCCGGGGCGGATCATCCTCCCGCGGGTGCGTCTCTGGCTCGCGAGTAAGCGCCGATCCTTCGTTTGACAGAATTTCCTCGTCCATCTACACTAAAATCAATACGTTAGCAGTGAACTTCCGACCGGTTTGACTCGGACCCACACAGGAGCGATCCTCTATGTCGGTGGAACAACTTGGAACCACGTCCGGGCAGCAACCTGGTTTGCCGCTGGTTGAGGCCATTTTTTCCGATCAACCGTACGAGCAGGAGGCATTTGAACGGCACCTGCGCCAACTCCATACCGAGGACCATGCATTTGTCGGGCTGATGGAAATCGTCGTGGAGGCCCATCAGCGCCTCTATCTCTTCATCGTACAGGGAGAGCTCTACGCGGCGGCGCGCTGGCGTGAGGCAAAATTCTCGTCGCTGACGCTCCGGCGGTTTTTTCAGCTCCTCCACGCCTCGTTCGGGGCGCGGATGACGCTGTGGCGGGCCGATCCGATCCTGATCAAGAGCTTGCTGGTGCTGACCCAAAAAGCGCCCAGCCTGCAAACAAGTTCCGCGGTGGTCAAACTGGACGGATTGCTCCAGCATTTGTCGCAGATGCATCGCGACGCGCTGCTGGCGGTGCAGGAGGTATCGGGTTTGACGCTCTGCTATTTTCTCAACGGCCAGCTGGTGTTTCTCCAGAGTTCGAATCCCGCCTGGCAGCAGACGGAGGAGGGCAATGAGGGCACGCTGGCCAAAATCGTGGAGGAGACGGCCAAAGCGGAGCCGGTGCCCCTCTTGCTCTTTGAGGATGTCAATATCCATCCGGCGCAGGATCGCGATCTGCTGGGTGATGAATGGCCGAAGTCCCTGGTCGAATACTTTCTGACGCCCCGGTATGCCCTGGTCCTGGCCACGGAGGGCGGTCAGGAGGCGCGGGTCGTGGTGCGGGGATCGCAATTTTCCATCGGTCGAGGGCCCGATAATGATTTGGTGTTGAGCGATCCCTCGGTCTCTCGATCGCATTTGTTGATCCGGTTCGAGCAGGGCAGCCATGTGGCGCAGGATTTGGAGAGCCGTAACGGCACCATGGTCAACGGTCGCGCCGCCACGAGCACCCCGCTGACGGGCGGCGAGAGTCTGCGGCTCGGTGAAGTCGTCCTCCGCTTTATCCGGGAGGAGGACGAGGTCGCGGCGATGGATGACGTGCAGGAGAAGGACGGGGAAACGACGATCGTCAAGACGGTTCACAAACCGGTGTCGTACCAGAAGACCGGTCTGTTGGGTTGGCTCGATGCGATCAGCGGGAAGTTGAGCGGGATGCGGTTTGAATTAACCCAGTCGAAGGTGCTCATCGGCCGCACGCAGGGCGATGTGGTGATCGATGATCCCAAAATCTCGCGTGAGCACGGCTCGGTCGAGTGGACGGCTGACGGATTTTTGTATATCGATCTGGGGAGCACCAACGGCAGTCTTGTGAATCATGTGCGGGTGACCAGCCAACTGCTGAAGCCGGGCGACGTGTTGCGGTTGGGTGACACGGAGCTGCGTCTCCAGCTTGTGGAGAAGGCATGACCGAATCGCTGGGCTCCCCGGCCGCGTGGGCCATGCTCGAAACGTTTTGGAGCCGATGGTTTGAGGGGGACCAAGGGCTCATCACCATCGGTTATCTGTTCCTCTTTCTCTGTTTCGGCGTGGCGATCAAACTCTTTCGGGCGTTTCGCACCTCCGTCGAAACCTCCCAGCGGTCGACGCGGGGCCCCGCGGCGCAACGCGATCAGGAGCGGTCCATCCGGCGCGAGGCCAAACGGTGGAAACAGGCAAAGGCCTACAGCCGGGCCGGTGAGTGTTATGCTGCCATTGCCGAATATGACCACGCGATCGACATGTATCGGAAAGCCGGCGCACATCGCCATCTGGCGCAGCTCTACCGGCAATTGAAACGATGGTCCGACGCGGCGCAGGCCTATGAGCAATGCGGGGAACTGCAGCAGGCGGCGGCCATGTATCATGCCGATCGGAACCACGGGAGGGCGGCACAACTGTATGCCCGTGTCGGCCAGGCGGAGTTGGCGGCGGAGATGTACGAACGGGCCGGGCAGTTGCAGGAGGCGGCGACCTTCTATGAGCAGGCCGGCGCCGTCCAACGCGCCGCCCGGTTGTATGAAGAAATGGGTTCGTTCGAAAAGGCGGCGCAGCTCTATGAACAGCATTTTGTGAATGAACGGGGTCGATACCGCGATCCGGCCGAAAGCCAGGGCGGCAAAGGGATCGACGAACTGAATACGATCGGGCGTCTCTCGGCCCAGCTCTATGTCCAATCCAACCAACCTGAAAAAGCCGCCGAGTTGTTTGAGCAATCCGGGGAGACAGAAAAGGCGGCGGCGGCATTGGAAGCGGCCGGCC
>JBGPUQ010000031.1:0-8745 GCA_041491185.1 Nitrospiria bacterium
CCAGGTGACGGTCGGCGATTTTAGCCGGATGGATCTTCGCGTCGCGCGGATTCTCGCGGCAGAACGCATTCCCAATTCAAATAAACTGCTGAAGCTGCGCGTGAGTTTGGGCACTGAAGAACGCCAGGTCGTCGCGGGCATCGGAACCAAATACGAGCCCGATCAGATCATCGGCAAACAGGTCGTCATTCTCGCCAATCTCCGGCCGGCAAAGATCATGGGCGTGGAATCACAGGGGATGCTGCTCGCCGCCGGGACCACCGCCGTTGCCAGCCTGCTGACGCTGTTGGAAGAAGTGCCTGAGGGAGCGAAGGTGAAATAGGGTTCACCAGTTGAATAGACGGCCGCGCTGTTTTATAATTTAGCTGGGCCGCTCGGATACACGGCGACTGAGCGTGACACGCAAGAACCCAACTGAACGGAAAGGCCAAACTGAACTGAAAGGCCAAACTGAACTGAAAGGCCAAACTGAACTGAAAGGAAGGACACGCACGATGAAGTGGCTCAAAGGGATTTTCCTCCTGCTTATTGCCAATGTACTGATTTTCATTACGCTGTCGATCACGTTCACCATTCTGGTCAACGTGGTCCTGCCCGCCTTTGGGATCGACGTCCGAGGATCGGTCAATCAGACCCTCTTGCTGTGGTCCGTGGTGCTGGGCTTCGGCGGCGCGTTTATCAGCCTGGCGCTCTCCAAGCAGATTGCCCGCTCGATGCTCCACGCGACGCGGATCACCAACCCGCGCTCATCCACCGAGCAGCTGATCTACGGCACGGTGGAGGATATTGCCCGATCGCTCGGGGTCACGATGCCGGAAGTGTGGCTCTATGATTCCCCCGATCTGAACGCCTTTGCCACCGGCCCCTCCAAGAATCATGCGATGGTCGCCGCCTCCACCGGCCTGATCCAATCGATGAACGAGCGGGAGATTCGCGCCGTCCTCGCGCACGAGATGGGCCATGTCTTCAACGGCGACATGTTCACGACCACCGTGTTGATGGGGCTGATGAATACCTTCGTCTATTTCATCAGCAACATCATCGCCCGCAATCTCATGGAACGAAACGCCACGATGGGCTACATCGTTTACTTTTTCCTCCAGACGGTGTTGTCGGTCCTGGCGATGATCCCGATCGCGTGGTTTTCGAGGCGGCGCGAGTTCGGGGCGGATCGTTTCTCGGCGAAAAAGTATGGGCCGGAGGGGATGATCAGCGCGCTCGGCACTATTGACCGCTTCATCCAGCAAAAGCAGATCCGCTACAACACGCAGGATGCATTGGCCACGATGAAGATTTCGGGCAACAGCCGGGGTTGGCTGCATCTGTTCGCGACCCATCCGCCGATCGAAGCGCGCATCGCCGCCCTGCGCGGCCTGCGATAACCATTTTCTCTCTGCGGGCGCTGTCTCGGTTTCGACCGAACAGCGCCCGTTTTTTCCCACTCAGGAAGCGGGCCGCTTCAACACCCCCAGTTTCGTTGACAAACCCCCCACCGACCGCTAGAATGGGGCGAAGTCGACCACGTCGACTCACGATGAAAGAATTCAAAAAAATCGGGATCATCGCCAAGCCCCATAGCCCAGAAGCCAAGCCGGTTGTCGAAGCACTGATCCCATGGCTGAAAGAGCGGCAGAAAGAAGTGTTTGTCGATGCCGATACGGCAGCGGCCGCGGGATTGCCGGCGATCTACCAAAAATCGAAAATCCCCGGCCTGGTCGAGATGATTATCGTTTTGGGCGGAGACGGCACGATGCTGAGCGTTGCCCGCCTGATCGAAGGACGGGATGTGCCGATCCTCGGCGTCAACCTCGGCGGGCTGGGGTTTCTCACCGAAGTCACATTGGATGCCCTCTATCCGACGCTGGAACAGGTCTTCAAACAGGAGTTCATCCCCCAGGAGCGGCTCATCCTGAAAGCGGAGGTCTTGCGCCAGGGCGAGACCGTCGCCCAATCCTACTGCCTCAATGACGCGGTCGTCAGCAAAGGCTTTTTGGCGCGCATGATTAAACTGGAAACGTCAATCAACGGACAGTTTGTTACCTCGTTGCGGGGTGACGGGCTGATTATCGCCACGCCCACCGGCTCGACCGCCTACTCGCTCTCCTCAGGCGGCCCGATCGTTCACCCCGCCGTCGATGCGATGGTCTTCACGCCGATCTGCCCCCATACCCTCACCAATCGCCCGATCGTCATTCCCGCCACGGCGCGGGTTGAGGCCATTTTAAAAAGCGCCGATGAGGGGGCCATCGTCACCTTCGACGGGCAGATCGGTGTTCACCTGTGCCAGAATGATGTCGTCTCGATCACGGCCGTGGACCACCGGATCAAACTCTTCCGATCACCGACGAGGAACGATTTTCAGGTCCTCAGAACGAAACTCAAATGGGGCGAGGAATAATGTCGCCCGGCCGGCTCATCCCGGCCATGCTGGGTGTCTGGGGTCTGCTCTCCGCTGGAGGGATGCCCTCCACGGTGACGGCGGCCGATGTCACGATGGTCAAGCGGCCGCCGCCCGCCCAACGCGCCAGCCTGACCGCGCCGGAGCCAACTTGGAACAGCTGGTCAATCGACGCCATGATCCGGGCGGTCACCGCGCATGGGGATGACGTGTGGATCGGCACCTCAGCCGGGCTCTTGCGTTACAACCGCCGCACGGATACTCATACGCTCTATACCACAAAGGACGGACTGCTCAGCAACATTATTCTCGTCATCCGCATTGATCCCAAGGGACAGGTGTGGGTCGGCACCTACGGCGGCGGTCTTTCGCGCTTCAATCCGACCGGTCCTCCCCATTACCAGTGGATCACCTACACGCCCTTCGGCGTCGGTGACAGCCGGTACGACCGGGGCTGGACGCCCTACCGTCCCGGCGAAGGGATTGGTGATCTCTGGGTCTATGATCTGCTCTTTGAGCCGGACGGGACAATGTGGGCCGCGACCTGGAAAGGGGCCAGTCGCTTCGACGGCACGCGGTTCCACACCTATACGACCGCCGACGGCATGGCCGACAAGTGGGTCTATACGCTGCAACGAGCCTCCTCGGGAACCCTGTGGTTCGGCACGGAGGGCGGCGTGACACGCTATCGGCCGACGGCCCCGCCATCGGCCCGGTGGAAGAGCTGGACACATGACAACGGCGTCGGCGCGGAGATCATCGGCAGCGCCACATCACCACCCGCCTCGTCGCCGTACAATGCGATCGCGCCACATCATGAAAGCGGCGGTAAAACGGCCAGCGGCTACAATCCCAACTACATCATCACCTCGGCGCTTGATCGTCAGGGAGATCTCTGGGTCGGCACCTGGGGCGCGGGGCTGGGGCGATTCAACGGCCGCGAATGGAAGAACTACACGACGGCGGAGGGTTTGTCCGGCAACCATGTCAACAGCATCGCCATCGACCGGGACGGGTCGCTCTGGATCGGCACCGATGGCGGCGTCACACATCTTGAGCCAAAGAACGACCAAGTGGATAAAATGACCAATTACCGGCAGCAGGACGGCTTGCTGGCCATTCCGATCTATTCGATCGCCGTGGATGGCGACGGCGGGAAGTGGTTCGGCACGATCGGCGGGATCACCCAATACCGCACGCCTTGACCACCCGCTCGTATGCCTCCATTATCCGGCGGCTCGAACGGGCCGTCGAGTCGTTGCCCGACTGCCGCCTGACGCCGATCGGGACGGTCGTTCACGGTACACGCGCCTATCCCCTCTTCCAGGTCACGCTGACCGTCGGCACGCCTCGTCACGCCGAGGGGTCCCGCGCACGGATGCCGCGCCGGCCGATGCGCGTTTGTGTCGGAGCCGGCATCCATGGCGATGAACCGGCGGGAGTCGAAGCGGTGTTGGAATGGTTGGAGGCACTGCCCGCCGATCGTCGCCGACTGCCGGCTGCCGATCTGACGATCTTCCCCTGCCTCAACCCCTCCGGCTATGTCCACAACCGCCGGACCAACGATGACGGCGTCGATTTGAACCGCCAATACAAAAATCCCCGGCCGCCGGTTGAGATCGACGTCGTGCGGCGCGTCCTGACGGGCCGGCGATTCGATCTGTCGGTGGAGTTTCACGAGGATGTCGACAGCGCCGGGTTCTATCTCTACGAACTGACCGAGGGAGTGCCGCCGATCGGCGAGCGGCTGATCGCCGACGCCGCGCGCACGCTGCCGATCAATCATTCGCACGAAATCGAGGGGATGAATGCCCGCCGGGGGATCATTCAACGGGATCGCCGGACCATTCGGCATCGCCGCCGATTGTGGCCGCACGCCATCTACCTGTTTCAGCTCGGCACCCCCCGCTGCCTCACGCTGGAGACGCCGATTTCCGTTCCGCTCCGGCGGCGCAGCGCCGTGCATGCCCGGCTGCTCACGCTGGCCATGCGGCTCTGCACCCTGTTTATTGCTGGAACAGGGTTTTCATCGCGCTCGACTCCGACCCGCTCAGACCCGGCAGCGAGATAAGAAACATCACCTGGCGCTTTTCCGGAAATTGCTGATAGACCAGGGTCAGCACCCAGCATTCATTGCACGATCCGCGAAGGCGCACCCCATAGCTCATTTCCGTGAATTGCTGATGATCCAGATCATAGAGTGACCTGGTCGCGAGAGTCAGCCGCCACGGCAGCGCCACTTGCCCACCCCATCGCAGCGCCGAGATCCGTTCTGTGCCGGCGACCGGGTCCACCGGCTCGATCACCTCTGGCGAGAAGAGATCGCCCCGCTGGGGCACCGGGCCGCGGCGGGTATACTGCTCCCCAAACGTGAGGACCGCCAGATCGCCGATCGTCGTGCGAAGATCGCCGTTCCACACCGTCACGCCCCGTCCATACAGGTTGACAAAACTCTCCGTCACCAGCGACAGGAAGGGCGCCGGCCGGATCTGGGCCTGGATCCGGAGATCCGAGAACGGTTCCGTCACGGACTGCTGCAGGCTGTAGCTGTCGGTGATCTTGACCCACAGAAGATCCCCGGCCATCGGCGGAAACGATTTGGGAGACTGCGGGGTCGCCGCGGCCACGGCGGGAAACGATGTGGTACGACGCAACCGAGTGGTCATGATCATCGTCAACTGCCGCTTGTCCGACACGGCATCCACCGCGTCGAACTGGGGCACCACCACATCACGCAACTGATGCACATATTCATACAAGACGGCCGGCTCCACCAGGTGGGCCAGGGAGGAAAATTGCCGGACCCACTGGCTCTCGGCCCGGAGCGCCAGATAAACCAGTTCACGCCCCTCGCTGCCGTTGGGCACCGCGTTGTGGCCGACATAATACGTTTCACGAAAACCCGCCGTAGGAGTGACGATCACGCCCGGCACCGCATCGAGATGCATCGTCACGGTGGGAAACAGATCGGTCCGAAACACCCGGGGTCCCGTTTCCTGATAAAAATAGATGCTGCTGGCCGTCACCCCCGCGTAGAGCGGCAACACTCCCAACCGGTAATCGACCAACCGATAGCCGAGTTCCGGCAGACGCTGGATGCTGCTGGCGGTCGAGCCGATCAAATTCTGCGAGTACCGCGCGGTCACATAAACCAATTGTTCATCGAGCCGGTAGCTCACGGAGGCGACCGAGTCCAAACCCACCTGGCTTCGTTCAATCGTGCTGTCGCTCAACTGTGTGAAAAAATCTTTCCGGTTGACCATATTCAGATCCCACTGGACCTGGAGTCGATCGGCCGGCCGCTGCCGCTGCTCCGCGTGATAGGTGAGAAAATTCTCCCCCGTATCCCACTTGTAGAAATAATCCACGTCGGCCAGGCCGGCCGTCGTCTCACTCAACCGGTAGCGATATTCCGTATCGACCCCGATCCCCAGCCGGCTGCGCAGGTCAAGCGACACGGTCGCATCCTGGCTGCGGCCGAGCACCCAGTAGAGCGGCTGTCGATATTTAAACCCCTCCGAGGAGTTGAAACCAATCGTTGGGATCAAGAGACCGCTTTGCCGTGGTTGGAGGGGATAGACAAACCACGGGAGATAGGCGACGGACAGCCCCTTGACCTTCAACGTCACGCCGCGGGCCACGAGGGATTCCCCCAATCGGGCATCCAACCGCCTGGCCAGAAACTGCCATGATGGCGTGCCCCGTTCACAGACGATATCGCACGTGGTGAAGGCGGCCGCCTCGGCAAAGAGACTGCCGTCCGGCCGCCGTTCGATCCGGCCGGCCATCAACCGGTAGGACAGCTCGGGATTCAACAGATCGGCATGGTACATCACGCCCGATTGAGTCCCGACGTTAAACGTCAACCGGTCCATGACAATGCGTTGTGTGCCGTCCAGCATCATCACCTGACCGGTCGCCTCGACATCGCCGGTCCGATTGTCATAGGTCAGATGATCGGCCGAGAGCCACAACGTCCCGCGTTCCAGCACCACGTGGCCGTCGGCCACATAGCGATCCTGATCCTGGAGGTATTCCATGCGGTCCCCGCGAATCGAGGTCGGCAACGGCCCCTGATTCTCGCCAAAATTTTTTGGGGCCGTCACTGCAGCAAGAGAAGGGGAAGGAACACTGGCAATCAAAAAAACCGCCGACAGCAGGACGACACCCGACGGAAACACCCCCCCCCGCCTCCGAGGCCGGGATTCGCGCCACCGGGTCATCACGGACGGACCGGATCGCTTCGCCTGGGGCAGATGCGGCGTCTCCGTCGATCCACGGGTTATGATGATTCGGCGACCGCGTGACGGTCGTCAAGACCGGCGGAGACCAACAGCCACTCACGCGCCGCCGCCACCGTATAGAACGAGCCGGTGACACAGCAGAGGTCGGCGTCACAGAGACCGGACAGCGCGACACGCACGGCCTGCGGCGGATCAGGCGCCGTCATCACCCGCCCACCCGCCGCATGAATCATCGCCGCGAGATCATCCGCCGGCAGGGCGCGCGGGATCGACGGGGCGGTCGCAATCCACTGATCCACCACCGGCCGGAGCGCCGACACCACCTCCGCGATCGCCTTGTCCCGCATGATCCCGAAGACCGCCGTGACACGGCCGCCCCTCCGCGCCTTCTCCTCGGAAAGGAACGCGGCCAATGCGCGCGCCGCCGCCGGATTATGCGCGCCATCAAGCAGCACCCGCGGCGCTTCCCGAACCACCTCCAACCGCCCCGGCCACCGAACGGCGGCCAGCCCCGCGGCCACAGCACTGTCATCGGCGGCCACCCCCATCGCAGAGACCGCCGCCACGGCGGTTGCACTATTGATCAACTGGTGCCGGCCCAACAACGGGCACTCAAGATGCCGCACACAGCGGTGGCCATCACGGTAGGTAAACCGCTGCGGCCCCTCTTCATCACACCAGTAATCTCGACCGAACCGGATCACGGGAACACGGAGTTGCGCCGCTTCACGGTCGATCACCGCCTGGACCATCGGCGACTGCAGCGCCACCACGGCCGGGATGCCGGGCTTCAAGATGCCGGCTTTTTCCCACGCGATCGATTCCAACGACGGACCCAGATAGTCGGTATGGTCGTAGTCGATCGGCGTCAGGACCGTGACGCGCGGCGCAACCAGATTCGTCGCATCAAACCGTCCCCCGAGGCCGGTCTCGATCACCGCCCAGTCCACCCGCTCCCGGGCGAAATAGGCAAACGCCATCGCCGTCGTGCATTCAAAATAGGTGGGTGGTTCATTATCGTCGGGGGAGATGCTCAGCTCCCCCGCACCCCCATCGCAAACGTCTTTATATCGAAGCTGCTTCAGGAGGGCGCGTAGTTCGTCGGCCAGTTCCACCAGCCGGGCCGTCGGAATGGGCCGGCCGTTGATCCGCATCCGTTCATTAAGCCGATGCAGGTGGGGCGAGGTATAGAGGCCGACGCGGTAGCCGGCCGACTGCAGGATGGAGGCGATCATGGCCGCGGTCGATCCCTTGCCGTTGGTCCCGGCAAGATGGACAGCCGCCAGCTGTCGTTGCGGATGGCCGAGCGCGGCGAGCAGGCGGTCGGTCCGCTCCAACCCCGGCCTGATCACCGAATGGTCGAATTGCGCGAGCCACCCAAGCGGCTCATCGGCGGCCGGCGACGTCACCAATCACCCGACGGCCACACGCGCGGGATCGGCCGCGTCGCCGTACCCCACCCAGGCAATGAGTCGACGCAGCGCTTCCCGCTGCCGCTTCCGCTCGACGATCAGATCAATCATCCCGTGCTTGAGCAAAAATTCCGCCCGCTGGAAGCCTTCCGGCAATTTCTGTTTGATCGTCTGTTCGATCACGCGCGGCCCGGCAAATCCGATCAAGGCCTTCGGCTCGGCCAGAATCAAATCGCCCAGCATGGCAAAGCTGGCGGTCACCCCGCCGTAGGTCGGATCGGTCAAGAGGGACAGAAAGGGCACACCTTCGGCCTTGAGTCGTCCGATCGCCGCCGCCGTCTTGGCCATCTGCATCAACGAGAGAATCCCCTCCTGCATGCGGGCCCCGCCGGAGGATGTGACCACGATGAGCGGCGCATGGAGCGCCATGGCCCGCTCCGCCGATCGGAGCAGCTTCTCGCCGACCACCGACCCCATGCTGCCCCCCATAAAACCAAAGTGAAAAACGCCCAAGACGACCGGGATGCCCCCCAGCCGGGCCTCGCCGACCACGATGGCGTCGCGCAAACCTGTCCGTTCTTGCGTCTCCTTCAGCCGGTCCTGATATTTCTTCGTGTCTCGAAAGGCCAGCGGGTCAAGGGGGGCCAGATGTTGTTCCCGCTCCACAAACGTCCCCTCGTCCACCAGGAGC
>JBGPUQ010000032.1:0-8621 GCA_041491185.1 Nitrospiria bacterium
GAGAAGAGTGAGACTCCCACCAGCACGGCCCCGATGGCGAGCGACAGCGGCCAGATGCGCCGGCCAAAATGATATTCCATCGTTCGAACCCAGATATGGCCGAGTCCGATGCCGACGATCGCCATGACGGCGATCACGACGCCACTGAGGTTGAAGAACCCCGCCTTCATCATCCGCAGTATGACCAAACAACCGACGGCTTTGCAAGCGCAAAAAAAGCCGCTGTCAGCATCGACGACCGACAGCGGCTCACGTCATCGGGTGTCAGGTTATGAGGAGTTGGATTTCATCCCATGACCGGGCTCTTCCGGCTCGTGCGCATCCCGAAAAAGCTGCACCATATCCTGGAGCCCCACCTTGGTGTAAATATTCCCGCGGAGTCGATCGATCCCCTCCGGCGACAGATCCAACTGGGCGGCAATCTCCCGATTGGTCAGTCCCTGCATCATACAGGTCAGCAGGAGTCGCTCTTGCGCGGTCAGCACGGCGGCCGGATCGCGGTGGCCGTGGATGAGCGCGGCCTGCGCCTGGGGGCCTTCCGTCCGTTCGGCGCGAGAGAGCCGATCGACAATCGTCGGGGTATTCGTCCCCAGCGGGGCACTGAATCTGATCCCCATGATCGTGATGCCGCCCCAATGGTCTTCCCACACCACCTGGCCCATCACCTCTTCGATGATTTCGCTCCCGGTGGGACCCAGCATATGCAGCATGAGATTGACCTCCGTGCCGGCACCGACGGTCCCCAGATAGTAAAGGCCGACCCCTTCCCGGCTGATGTTGGTCACATAGCCGCGTCGCGTCGTCCCGGTGGAGGGCACGGTCAGGTCGACCCACGCCGTCATCGGGTACCGCTTTTTTATCCGCCATTCATCCACCATCATCTCCCCCGTCCGCTGATGCCCTGGTTCCCCCAAAATGGTGTTTCGGTCGACAAAAAAGCCCATGCCCTCACGGGCATCGGCCTGATTTTTCCTTGTCTATCGCCCACATAATCATTTCGGCAGTCCTTCAAGCCCTGTCTCGTCCCCCCTCCATGGGGAAGATGGGAGGTAGGCTAATGACTTTGCGGCCCCCGCTTTCGCCGGGGTGTGCCCTTATCGTCGACGGTCGTGAGCAGTCAAACCGTTGAACAGGTGTAAAGATAACATATTTTCACGATCTGTCAACCCCCCAAACGCGGGGGGTGGCAATCGGGAAAGAACCGAAACGGCGGGGGGAAACACGACGGCCGATGCCGTCGCGTCAGTCCAGCGTCGTATGCCGGATGATCTTGCCTTCAACAAGATAGACGACCAGCTCCGCAATATTCGTCGCATGGTCGGCGATCCGCTCCAGATATTTGGAGACAAAGGTGATCCGGATGGCCCGGGTCACGGTATGAGGATCCTCCAGCATGAAGGAGAGCAGCTCGCGAAAAATTTGGTGGGTTAAATCATCGATGAAATCGTCATCACGAATGACCTTCCACGCCAGATCAACGTTGCGATTGACAAATGCATCCAACGCCTCCTTGACCATGCGCTGGGCATGCTCCGCCATCCTCGGGATATCGATATAAGGTTTCAATTGGGGTTCTTCGTTCAGTTCGATGGCCCGCTCGGAGATATTTTCCGCCAGATCGCTCATCCGCTCCAATTCGGTGGAAATCTTCATGGCGGTGGTGATGAAGCGCAGGTCTTTGGCCATCGGTTGATGGAGCGCGATGAGTCGCACCGAATCCTCGTCAATCTCCACATCCAGGGCGTTGACCCGGTGATCATTTTCGACAGTCTGGCGGGCCAGATCCGGATTTCGTTCGACCAGGGCTTTGATCGCATTGGCGATCTGCTCTTCGACCATCGCGCCCATGCGGAGGATTTTTTCCTTGAGGGTTTTCAGCTCTTCATCAAAATGACGTTGTTGCATCGTTCCTCCGTCGATCTGTATCTGGGGGCCCGTTCACGGTGAACCCATTCACGATAAAGCCGTTCAGGGTAAACCTGTTCAGGGTTTACCCCGAGGGGTGAACCCGTGGGGGCCCAGCAATCCGTCCTCCGACCGGCCTGGGCAGCCTTCCAGGCAACGCTTCGGCTGCCTTATCCAAACCTGCCCGTGATGTAGTCCTCCGTCCGGCGATCCTTGGGATTGGTAAAGATCTGGCCGGTCTCACCGAACTCCACAAGATCACCCATGAGAAAAAACCCGGTGAAATCCGAAACCCGGGCCGCCTGCTGCATGTTGTGGGTCACGATCACCAACGAATAGGTCCCTTTCAATTGAAGCAGCAGCTCTTCGATCCGGCCGGTGGCGATCGGGTCGAGCGCCGAGCAGGGCTCATCGAGCAATAAGACCTCGGGCTCGACCGCCAACGCCCGGGCAATGCAGAGTCGCTGTTGCTGCCCTCCGGAGAGGCTCGAGCCGGATGTATGCAGCACCTCCTTGACCTCATCCCACAGGGCCGCCTGCCGCAACGTGCGTTCCACCCGCTCATCGAGGATGGAGCAACGGCGCGTGCCATTGAGTCTCAGGCCCGCCGCAACATTATCATAGACCGACATCGTCGGAAACGGGTTGGGCTTTTGGAACACCATCCCCACCCGCCGCCGGATCATGACGGGATCGATGCCCGGACCATAGATGTCGCTGCCATTCAGCCTCACGCTGCCGGCGACCGTGGCATCGGGCACCACCTCATGCAATCGATTCAGGCAACGAATAAAGGTGGACTTCCCACACCCGGAGGGGCCGATGATCGCGGTGATCCGATGGGAGACGACCGATAACGAGATCTCCTTCAGGACCTGGTGCTCTCCAAACCACGCGTTGAGCTGCTCGATTTCAAAGACGGGTTTGTCCATGGACATCACCCTATCCCCTTAGTTGGCGATGTAGAAGCAGGCGGGACAGCACATTCGCCCCCAACACCAGCATCAGCAACACCATGCCGGCCGCCCAGGCCTGCCGGTGCCAATCTTCATACGGCGTCACCGCGTAGGTATAGATCATGACCGGCAACGATGCGGTCGGTTCAAGCCATCCCCGGCTCCAAAATCGATTGCTGAAGGCGGTAAATAACAGGGGCGCCGTCTCCCCCGCGACACGGGCCAAATCTAACATAATACCCATGACAATGCCACGGAAGGCCGTCGGGATGACCACCGTGCCGACCACCTTCCACTCCGGCAGGCCCAAGGCCAACGCCGCCTCCCGGATCGTGGCAGGAACCAGCTTTAGAAACTCTTCCGTACTCCGCACGGCAATCGGAATCATCATGATGCCCAGCGCCACTCCGCCGGCCACCGTGGAGAAATGGCCCATCGGCAGCACGACAATGGTGTAGGCAAAAATGCCCATGACGATCGATGGAATCCCATTTAAGAGATCGGCCGCATAGCGGATCAAAAATCCGACGGTGGTCTTCCGGCCGTACTCGGACAGATAGACGCCACCGATAAAACCGATGGGCACGCCGATCAGACTGGCCAGCAGCAACAACTTCAATGTTCCCACGATGGCGTTCGCCATGCCCCCACCCGTTTCGCCGACCGGCTTGGGCAATTTTGTGAAGAAATCCCAATCCAGCGCCGCCATGCCGTGATAGGCAATATACCCAAGAATAAAAAAGAGGAGACCGATCACCACCGCGGCGCAGAGACCGGTGAGCGAGAGCATGACCACATTGGTCAGGCGGCGCCGGAGGGAGAGCGCCGACGTCATTCTCTCACCTCAACACTTCCCGACATGCTGTAGATCAACAGCCGCGCCAGGGCATTCACCAGAATCGTGACCGCAAAGAGCACCAGACCGACTTCGATCAAGGTCTGCACATACAGGTCTGACGTCGCTTCGGTAAATTCGTTGGCGATGACGGCCGCCATCGTATAGCCGGGCTCAAACAGCGAGAGCCTGATCTCCGGGCGGTTTCCGATGACCATGGTCACGGCCATCGTTTCCCCCAGCGCGCGGGCCAATGCCAGGAAGATGGAGCCCACAATACCGGAGCGCGCATAGGGCAGCACGGCGATCCAAACCATTTCCCACCGCGTCGCGCCAAGGGAGAGAATGGCCTCCCGCTGCTGGCGGGGAACCGCCATTAAAATCTCACGAGACACGGAGACGATGAACGGGACCACCATCACCGCAAGGACGAGACCGGCCGTCAGCATGCCGACACCGTAGGGCGCGCCCTGGAAGAAGGGCAAAAATCCAAGCGTGTGTGACAGGAACGGCTCCAGACTATTCCGCACCCAGGGAACCAGCACGAAAATTCCAATCAACCCATAGATCACGCTGGGAATCGCCGCCAGCAGTTCCACAAGAAACGCCACCGGATCGGACAACCATCGGGGCGCAAGCTCTGACAGAAAGATGGAGACGCCCAAACCCATGGGAACGGCAATGAGGAGGGCCACCACCGACGTGACCAATGTCCCGTAGAGAAACGGCAACACACCGAACTGTTCCGCGACCGGATCCCAGGTCGTCCCCCAGAGGAAGGACCAGCCGAATTTCTCGATCGGCAATCTCGAGTTCCGGTAGAGTTCATAGGCGATGACGGCCGTAATGGCCAGGACGGAAATGGCCACGGTCAGAATCGTGGCTCGAAACAGTCCATCGACCCGGCTGAGGCCGGGTCGATGGACGCTGACAATTATCGATGGACTAGTAGGTGATTTGGGCAATGGCTTTTTCTTCCATGGCCACCACCTCTTTCGGCAGCGGCGCATACAACAACTTGGGGGCGTAGTTTTGACCCTCTTTGAGCATCCAGTGCAGGAAACCCACGATTGCCTTTCCTTTCTGCGGGTCGCTGATTTTCTCCGGAATCAGCAGCCACGTGAAGCTCGCAATCGGGTAGGAATCCTGGCCGGGGGCATTCGTGATCGAAACCCTGAAATCCGCCGGCATATTTTTGGCTGCGCCGGCCGCCGCGGATGAGACCGCGTCAAGACCGGCCTTCACAAACCGGCCGGCCGCATTTTGCACCAAGCCATGCGGCATCTTGTTCTGCTCGGCATAGATGAGCTCAACATACCCCATGGAGTAGGGCGTCTGCTTGACCAGCCCCGCGACCCCCTCGTTGCCCTTCCCGCCCAGACCGGCCGGCCAGTTCACCGACGTGCCGACACCGACCTTCTCTTTCCATTCCGCACTCACCTTCGACAAATAGTCGACCCACACGTAGGTCGTCCCGGAACCATCCGAGCGATGGACCACGATAATCAGCCGGTCGGGTAACATCGCATTGGGATTGGCCTTGACCAGCTCGGGATCATTCCACTTCGTGATCGTGCCCAGAAAGATCCCGGCCAGCGCCTGAGGCGTAAAGTGCAATTCGCCCGTGACCTCCGGGATATTGTAGGTCGGCACCACCGCCCCCAAGACGGTGGGAAAGTGGAGCAGTTTGACTTTGGCCTTCCGCAGTTGTTCATCGTTCATCGGGCCGTCGGTCGCGCCAAAATCCACCGTCTGCTCGGACGCCTGCCGAATCCCGCCCCCGGAACCGATCGATTGATAATTGATGCGGACAGCCGGGCTGACCTTGGTGTACTCGTCAAACCACTTGGAATAGATCGGGTAGGGAAAGGTCGCCCCCGCGCCGTTAATCAGCAGCCCCTCCGCCCAGGCCGACTTGACGAGGGTCACCAACATCAAACCCGTGACAAACAGGCCAAGCGCGAACAACAGCGCGGCCCCGATCATTGTTGGTTGAGTGTTCAACAACTGTTGTCTCTGTCGCCACATGACCATATCCCCCCAGTGTGATCTCAGCATGTTTCGCCTGTGTTACATCAATGTTAATTTTCCGTTACGGCCACCACTTAGAACTTCACGGACAGATCGACCTGGAGGCGATCCACATCCCCCGCGTTGGCCGATGGGGCCGCGCCGGCATTGAACACCGACTTCGTGACAAAGTACTTCGTCTTAAACTGCAGGTACTTCGTCGGGTTATAGGCTGCCCACATCATGTGGCCCCGGCGCGCCGTGCCCCCGTTGCCGAAATCCGAGTCGGCGAGATCGGCCACCGTGGCATCGGTCTGCAGGAGCTTATAGAAATAGGCGACTTCCCACGTCTGCGCGTCAGCCGCTTTGCCCACAATCGCGCCGACCTGATAACCCTCATTGCCCGTGGCGACGCCGGCGGCCGTATTCGTGTCCGCCAAATTTCGGACATAGTCGCCCATCAGCGCGATGGGGATCGGGCCGGCTTTGACATTGAGCATGGCCGTCACGTCAAGAACATTGAATCTGTTCACGAGGAAGGTGCCGGTGCCGACGGGACAAGCCGCCCTGGTGTTCCCCTGCTGGGTCGGATTCTGCCCGAAACCGCACGGCGTGGTGGCACTTACCCCCCTGTTGGCACGGTCGGCATTCACAAAATCGTAATCGGCAATGGCCAGAGTCGCCTTCAGACTGTTGTGGGGCTCGATACTGATGCCGAGCTGTTGTCCAAAGAGCCATTGATCATGGTTGTCAGTGCCAACTTCATTGAGCGTGAACTGACCGGCGTTGAGGAACAGGTTCACATGCTCCACCGGGCTGCCTTGGAAATTCTCCGCAAATCCTTCGGGATTGACATCGTCATCCCATACGACATCCGAAGAGTAGGCAATGAAGAAGGGATTGGCCATTCTCCCACCGGTGAGCTTGAGCCACTTGGTGTGGGAACCCTGCCAACTCAGGTACGCTCGATCGATCCAGATGGATTTTTGAGTAAACAGAGCGGTCTCCGTCTGATTGGTGGAAACCGCTTCGCCCGTGCCGCTGGCGAGCCGGATGCCGACAGTAAAATCGTCGATCCTGAGATCGGCACCCACGCGAAGGCGGAACCGCACCCGGTTCCGATCCACTCCGTTATTTAAAGAACCATTCCCATTGGCATCATCAAAGAATTCCTCATCGCGGAGCCGCAAGTCACCGGAAAAGGCAAGCCGATTGACCCACTTGGCCAGCACGGTTTCCTGAACCGTGGCCGCATCTTCCTTGGTCAACACCCCCTTATCGACCAAGACCTCCTTCAGTGATCTGCTCTCCGCCCCAAACGCCGGCGTGTGCAGCCATGTCAGCACGCCAAGTGCCATCACCAGTAGTCCCGCCCTCTTCTTCATTCGTTCGTCTCCTTTCACGTGTTGGTGTAAATGTTCCATGCGCACATCGTTCAACTAATCGCCCTCGCCACTTCCCGCCGGATCGCCTTCAACAGGCTGGGCCGGATCTTCTGCTCCTTGGCTTTCGTCTTCTGATGATCCACTGTGTCCTCCTCCGTCATATCGTTGTGTCTGCGCATACCGTATCCGATGAGTATTACGCGGTCATGAATGGCGCGTTACAGATGTGTCAACTTTCACCACGGCCTGTCGCACGACGTGACAGATTCACAACACGAAGCCGAGCGTGGGCAGCACGACACTGATGTGAGCCGTGGGTCACAAGCCGGCGGGATGAAAACGTGGGAAGAAATCTCAGAACAGGATCAACGGAAATACGGGGAAAAATCTCAGAACGGGATCACGCGTCAGGCAGCAGCCGGCCTCATTGGAAGGCTGATCGTAAACCGTGAGCCTTTGCCGATCGCACTCTCCACGGAGACCGTCCCGCCGTGCGCTTCGACGATGTGCTTGACGATCGATAATCCCAGGCCGGTCCCCCCAAGCTCCCGAGAACGGGCCCGATCCACTCGATAGAAACGCTCGAAAATCCGTTGCAACTCCCTGGGAGGAATGCCGATGCCAGTATCCGTCACGCTGATCTCAACCCCGTGACCCGTCGATCGCGCGTCAATGGAGACCCGGCCGCCGTCCGGCGTATATTTGACGGCGTTATCCATCAGGTTGATCAGCGCCTCCGTCAGTCGGTCCGGATCACCGTAGATTGCCGGCAGACCATCACAGGAGCCGACGACCAGGGTGTGCCGCTTCCGCTCCGCGGTCGATCGCAAGAGCCGCGCCGCCCGCTCGATCACCTCCGGAATCACGATGGCGGCCTGTTTCCACGGATAGACGCCCGATTCGATGGTCGAGAGCTGCAGCAGATCCGATAGAATCGCATTGAGCCCCTCGCTGTGTTTCTGAATGATGCCGAGAAATTGCGCACACTTGTCGGGATCATCCTTGGCCCCGTCGATCAACGCTTCGACATAACCCTTGATGGAGGTCAGCGGGGTTTTGAGCTCGTGAGAGACGTTGGCCACAAAATCTTTTCTGACCCGTTCCAACCGTTTCAACTCCGTAATATCATGGAAGACAAAGACGGCGGCAACATCCGGTTCGCTGCCCTGCTTGGCCACCGATGCCTGGATGGAAAAAGCGTGCTCCTCCGGCATGAGCAGGACGACCTCTTCCCGACAGCCCTGACCGCTTTCGAGCACCGTCTTGACCAGCTCGCTCAACCGATGGTGCCGGAACACCTCGATGAATGACCGGCCAATCACCACCGAATCCGCCAGGGGAAACATGCGCCGCATGGCCTCGTTCATCAACAGGATTCTCCCGTGCCGGTCCAGGACCAGGACGCCTTCCACCATGCTGGATAAGACCGCCTGGAGGCGGGCGCGATCTTCCGAGATGTCGGCCACCCTCGCGTGCAGTGCAGCCGCCATGACGTTGAGCGCCCGGCCGAGATCGGCCACTTCATCCTCC